>JBBACU010000307.1:0-3282 GCA_041656815.1 Proteiniphilum sp. | reverse complement strand
CTCCCGACATGACAATGGAAAGGAGGGTGAAGAAGGTGAGTTCCGCGTAGAGCAGGATATATATCACCAAAACGATCCAAAGGATGATGATAAACGCGATTTGTGTTCGTGAGAGTTTTCTTTTGGCCATGCTTCTCTTGATTAATTGGAGTAACGCGAAGATAGGCAATTCAGGTATCGCTTGTGGTGTTTATAGCTAAATATCTCACTAAAGTTAGACTTTCCCTCGCTATGGCATTACTCGAACAAGTTCGGTACTGCTCACTTAGCTTAACGGGAAAATTCGACTTTCACTATTTCGGGAGGGGCCGCGCGTTTTTAACATAATAGCACGCGAAATATTTTTTTATTTTTCTTTGCTGTTTCGCGAAGATGATACACTTTTGCAAAATCATTTTAAAATTATACAGCATGTGCGGGATAGTAGGATACATTGGTAACAAACAGGCATACCCCATTCTAATCAAGGGGCTTCACAGGCTCGAGTACCGCGGGTACGATAGTGCCGGGATCGCGCTCGTGAATAACAACCTCCTCAACGTGTACAAGGCCAAGGGGAAGGTAGCGGAACTGGAACAGTTCGCGAGCCAGAAAGACACCGCGGGAACGCTCGGGATAGCGCATACACGGTGGGCCACGCACGGGGAACCCACCCGAAACAACGCGCACCCGCATTACTCGCGGTCGGAAGAGATCGCCATCATCCACAACGGCATCATCGAGAATTACGCGGTATTAAAAGAGGGACTCATGAAAGAAGGCTATACGTTCCAGAGCCAGACCGACACGGAGGTGCTTGTACAACTCATCGAGTACATGAAAAGCACCAATGACACCGACCTCCCTACCGCCGTGCAATTGGCATTAAACCAGGTAGTGGGTGCCTACGCGATTGCCGTTATCGAGAAAAATAACCCGGACATGATCGTTGCTGCCCGGAAAGGAAGCCCGTTAGTGGTAGGGATAGGCGACGATGAATATTTCATCGGGTCAGACGCGACGCCGATCATCGAATATACCAACAAGGTGACCTATATCGGCGAGGAGGAGATAGTAACGATAAAACGAAACGAGCCACTTAAAATAAAAACCATTGGAAATGTAGAGAAAACCCCGCTCATCCAAAAGCTCGAGCTCACCTTATCCCAGCTCGAGAAAGGGGGATACCCGCACTTCATGCTCAAGGAGATATTCGAGCAGCCCCACTCTTTGGCCGACTGCATGCGTGGCCGGGTAAACGTGGATGAAGACAACATCACGTTGGCCGGTTTCCTCGACAACAAAGAAAAGTTCATGAACGCCCGTCGCATTATCATTACTGCCTGCGGAACCTCTTGGCACGCCGCCCAGATTGGCATGTACGCGATCGAGGAGTTTGCTCGCATCCCGGTAGAGGTAGAGTACTCGTCGGAGTTCCGGTACCGGAAACCGGTGATCCACGAGGATGATATCGTTATCGTTATATCCCAGTCGGGAGAAACCGCCGATACATTGGCAGCGGTTGAACTGGCCAAACGCCACGGGGCTTTTATATACGGTATTTGCAACGTGGTGGGCTCATCCATACCAAGGAACACGCATTCCGGAAGCTACACTCATGTAGGCCCCGAGATTGGCGTGGCATCCACCAAGGCTTTCACCGCGCAAGTAACGGTATTAACCATGCTGGCCATACTTATTGGGAAAGAGAGGGGAACAATTCCCCACGGCGAGTACCTCAAACTGATCAAGGAACTAAGCCTGATACCGGGAAAGGTGGGTGAAATATTAGAAAAAAACGACCAGATTGCCGAACTGGCAAAAACCTTTACCTATGCCGGCAATTGCATCTACTTGGGAAGGGGGTACAACTTCCCGATCGCGCTGGAGGGCGCGTTGAAGCTGAAAGAGATTTCCTATATCCATGCCGAAGGGTACCCCGCCGCGGAAATGAAACACGGGCCCATAGCGCTTATCAGCCACGAGATGCCGGTTATCGTGATCGCGACCCAATCTGAAACCTATGAAAAGGTGTTAAGCAACATACAAGAAATAAAAGCCCGGAAAGGAAGAATCGTCTCGATTGTTACCGAAGGAGACGCGGTAATAAAAGAACTTTCCTCGCACTGCATTGAGGTACCCGAAACACTTCCCTGCCTATCTCCCTTGCTTTCAGTGATCCCGCTTCAACTGCTGGCCTACCACATCGCGGTGGTGAAAGGATGCGACGTGGATCAGCCTCGCAATTTAGCAAAATCCGTCACGGTCGAGTGATCTCCTCTTTTATGCAAAACAAACAGCCATCCGGTCATTTAATTTTTTATTATCCCGCTTTTTTTCCTAATTTCGCGACGTTCAATTCAAAACCTTCATTATATCGGACACATCGTAAGAATTACCGGTTCATGTAATTGGAACCAATAATTGGGACGGAATGGATTCTATTTATTTAATTATCGTCATGATCCTGCTTGGATTAGCAGTATTAGACTTGGTAGTAGGGGTGTCGAATGACGCGGTGAATTTTCTTAACTCGAGCATAGGTTCAAAGGTAGCTCCTCTTTGGGCCATCTTCACGGTCGCCTCCATAGGCGTGTTAATAGGGGCACTCTTCTCGAGCGGGATGATGGAGATTGCCCGGAGCGGCGTCTTTTACCCCGAGAAATTTACCTTTCCCTCGATCATGATATTGCTCCTCGCGGTCATGCTCACTGACGTGATCTTACTGGACCTGTTTAACACGTTCGGTTTGCCCACTTCCACTACTGTTTCCCTCGTTTTCGAGCTGCTTGGAGCCGCTGTCGCGGTGGCGCTGTTCACGGTTTGGGCCTCGGGGTCAGGCGAGAATTTAGGGGAATACATCAACAGCGGAAAGGCCCTGGCCATCATCGGGGGTATTTTTATCTCTATCGCGGTAGCCTTCATCATGGGTAGCCTCATCATGTATCTCTCCCGCCTCATCTTCTCGTTCAATTACCGCAAGCCCTTCAAATATTTAGGTGCCCTTTGGGGGGGCATCGCGCTCACGGCCATTACCTACTTCGCGATATTCAAGGGGCTCAGTGGAAGCGTGCTGGTAACGGAGGACTTCCTTTTTTACCTCGAGCACAACATGGGTACCGCCCTTTTATACACGTTTGTCGGGTGGACAGCCCTAATGGCCTTGCTACAACATCTTTTCCGGGTAAACATACTTAGAATAATCGTCCTCGCGGGCACGGCCGCGTTGGCCATGGCATTCGCTGGGAACGACCTGGTGAATTTCATCGGGGTTTTCATGGCGGGCTTCGACTCCTTTAAAAT
>JBBACU010000306.1:0-3283 GCA_041656815.1 Proteiniphilum sp. | reverse complement strand
AGTTATGGCACTTCCGGGATCGGATCGAGCGGTACGACAACGTGGAAGCATTTTGCATGACCATGGTAAAGAACTTGAGTATCGACAAGATCCGTTCGCGGAAATCCTACTCGGATGAAGTGGAATTGATGGGCAACGAAGCCGAGGAGCAGCTGCCCGACTCGCTATTAGAACAAAAAGAAGTTCGAGACGCCATCCGGCGCATCCTGGAGATGCTACCGCCCCTCCAGCAACGTGTCTTGCAAATGAAAGACATGGAAGGATACGAGACCGCGGAAATCGCCGAAATCACGGGTATCACGCCCGAGGCGGTACGCAACAACCTCTCGCGGGCACGTAAACGAATGCGCGAACTGTATATCATGTATTATCGAAAAAAACAACCCGCCCGATGAAAGATATTCACCATTTATTAGATCGTTATTTCGAGGGAAATACCTCCACCGCGGAAGAGGAGGCACTTCGCCGCTACTTCAGTCAGGAAGAGCTGCCCGAGGAGCTACAAGAGATAGCCCCGCTCTTCCGGTTCATGGACGATGAGGCGACGGCCCGCGCCGTCTTGAAAGAGATAGAGATGGAGGCCAACGCGCCGGCCCGGCGCCGGCCGAGGCTACTCGACACGTTTAAGGCCATCGCGGCCGTGGCTGCCGTTCTCCTGCTCGCGGTCCTTCTGGAAACTCGCCCCGCAAAACAGCCTTCCACCCAAGTCGAAAGCTACGCTTGGGTAGACGGGCAACAGATTACCGACCCGGCAACCGTTCAAAAATATGCCGAGGTATCGTTCGGGAAAATTAAATCCGACAGAGACATGGTGGAGGAACAATTGAGCTTCATGCTGGAATAAAAAACAAATAAAATAATCATGACGAAGACAAGCAAGTATATCCTTCGACTACTCTCGCTGTTTTTGCCCTGTATGCTCTTAGCAGCAGGAATACAAGCGGGAGAGGAAGTAAAAATAAATATCATTTTCGAGAAATATGGCAAGCAAAAAGGATCCACCATGGTGGTGCTTTCTGGCAAGTCGCTTCACGATTACCGGTTGGATAAATACCAAGGCATCACCCTGAAATACGACAAGGATATACTGGATGAAATTCAACGATGCCTGGAGTCTGACAAGAAGCAGGCCCGCCAAATCAAGGAGGTGATCAGCAACGGCATCATCACATCGGGGTATTACCAGTTAACCGAAGAAGAGAGCCCTGTTAACCGGTATATTTTATTTAAAATAGGAGACGACGGCACCGCTACGCTCATTTACATGGAGGGTGGCCAAGAGTCAGAGGAGTTAGTTAACCGGCTATTCATCAAGGAAAAATAATTATAAACAATCATATCAATTAGAATAAAATGAAAAAAAATGCAATCCTTACCGCACTATTGTTACCGGCTTTTTACATGACAGCTTCCGCGATGGTACCGACCGACACCACGTTCAAGTACAACAACCGGAAGGTGGTTATCACCGAGAATAACGACGAGTTGAACGTCTCGGTTTATCGCCAAGATGCCGCGGGCGACACGGTGCAAAGCCAGAAGATTTACGAGGGTATTTTCACCGACGAACAAAGCATCGAGCGGCGTTACGAGAACAGTTTCGATATCTCCATCCCGGATATCTTCAAACCAAAGAAAAAGCGTCGCCCGAGCCGGGCTCACTGGGCCGGGTTCGGCGTGGGATTCGCCAACCTACCCAACGGCCTCGATTTCGATGGGGAACTATCGTCCATCATTAACGCGAGCCGTTCACTGCAATATAACTTGAACCTGATCGAGGGATCTCGTCAATTGGGAAACAGCAACTTCACGGCAATCACCGGCATGGGCATCCAGTTCAATGCCATTCACTGGCAGAACAACAAGGCCATTGAAGTAGAGGATTACACCTCGGTAATCACAACAGCCGGGCCGGGCGACGAGTACCGGCGCACACGCTTGCACTATACCTACCTCACCTTCCCCTTCCTCGTGGAAACCAATTGGGATTTCGGGCGCGGGTCACACTTTTTTCTTAACGCGGGGGTGGTTGCCAAAGTAAAAACCGCTTCTTCTTCCCGGATCTGGTGGAACGACGAAAATGGCCAAAAACAGAAAACAAAGTTTCCCGGCGACCTGAATATCCGGCCCATCACCCTTGACCTGTTGGCCCAAGGGGGATTCAACGACTTCGGGTTCTTTGTCTCCTACTCTCCATTCACGCTCTTCAGAAACAACAAAGGGCCCGAAGCCAATCAAGCCACTATCGGGCTCCAACTCTATTTTTAAATTTAGAAAACAGGCTCAAGCAGAATCGAAAGTCGTGAGACAGGGCTGCTCCTCTTTTCGGGAACCTGAAATTGGAAATGAAAAATCGAAGTAAATAATGTACATTTGCAAGAACAAAATGCAAACATATGATCAAGTTTCACATTATTGAATCAGGATATTTCATGGGGGACGGGGGCGTGATGTTCGGCTCGGTCCCTAAAAAATACTGGTCGGCAAAATACAAGGCCGACGAAAAAAACATGTGCGTGATGTCAATGCGCTGTCTCTTTATCGAAACCGGGAGCAAGCGCATACTCGTGGATAACGGAATCGGCAACAAGCACGATGCCAAGCTAAAGTTCTTTCAACCCTTTGACCAAAAAGATATCAGGGACGAGATCCGGAAAATTGGTTTCGAGCCCGAAGAGGTTACCGACGTGATCCTCACCCATCTTCATTTTGATCACTGCGGTGGGAACACGGTTTTTGACGATAGCGGCAAAGCCGTACCGACCTTCCCAAACGCCACGTACCGGGTGAGCCTCGCGCAATGGAAAAACTACCGGGAGCCCTCGCTTTTCGAAAAAGGCTCTTTTTTTGCCGATAACATCGAGCCGGTGTACGACGCGGGACAGCTGCAGTTCGTACTGGAGGACACGCAGCTCGACGAGCACATCCGGCTGGAGCTGTACGACGGGCATACGCCGGGACAAATCGTGGTGCTCTTTGACACCGGGGAAGGCAATTATGCTTACCCGGGCGACGTGCTGCCAACCTCTTTAAACCTCTCGCTAAGCTGGTTATGTGGCTACGACAATAGCATGGTCATTGCCATGGAAGAGAAGAAGCGGTTCATGGACAAAGCCAAGGCCGACAATCGCACGTTAATTTTTTATCACGACGCGTACACGGTTTCCGGGAAATTATAGAAACCACGCGCGTTTTATCATATAGATGATTAGAGGGTGCATCACAATGTGATTACACCCTCTTCCTATTTATATTCTCACGAGAGAATTATTTCAGGTTTTCA
>JBBACU010000305.1:0-3295 GCA_041656815.1 Proteiniphilum sp. | reverse complement strand
GCCTCCTGGGCAATCCCGAGGGTACCTCCCTCGAACTCGTCACGTACGTGACCGACCGCGCGGGGCACGACCTCCGCTACGCCATCGACGCCACCAAGATACAACGCGAGCTGGGCTGGGAGCCCTCGCTGCAGTTCGAGGAAGGCATCGAGAAAACCATCCGGTGGTACCTCGACCACCCTGAATGGCTGGCCAACGTCACCAGCGGTGACTACCTCCGCTACTACGAGCAGATGTACGGGGAGGGGTAAATCTCCGCGGCCTTCATACGACTATAAGCTTCACGGCTTATAACAACCTTTTATAAGCCCTAAAGCTTATAGAAATTATCGGTATAGGCCTCTTCCAGACGCTAAATCATAAGTTTTAATGCTTATATGCTTCTATTATAAGTATTATCGCTTATATATTGCTAATATAAGTATTATCACTTATATTTGTGATCAAAAATAGCAAGTATGAACCGGGCAGCCATATCAGCAGACATAATAGCCTCTTCTTTTTTATCAGCAAGGGAGTTGGACTATTTAACTCAAAGGATACATGATATATTTGAGAAAATAGAAGACTACCAGCGTGAAAATAAGAAAGGAGAAATCAAAATTCGGTTGGTCGCGGGTGATTCAATAGAGTGTATTATATTCAGCCCCAATGATGCGTTGCGAGTGGCATTGGCACTAAAGTCGGGAATAAAATCATTTCCCTTGGATCCTTTAAATGTCGATGACACGACGACTGAAAAATACCGAAAACTATTCGAGATCCATGGAATACGTGTCGCAGTGGGTATCGGGGAAATGGATACCCAGCTTGCACGTAAAAATATCTGGAAGGGTGAAGCTATTACTATTTCTGGAAGGCTTATCTCGGAGCAAAAGACATCTAATAAAGAGCGGGTAACGATAAAGAGCACCCTGTTTTTTAAATCGGAACACCCCGATCAAAACAGCATTTTTCAGACCCTGTTCTCCCTTCTTGATACGATATTCACGAAAATGACCCGTAAACAGAGCGAAGTCATATTTTGGAAGCTTCTCGGGTACTCCGAGCAAGAGATCGCAAACAAACTTGGGGTATCGCAATCATCCATAAACCAACACTCTAAAAATGCGGGATGGGGCTCGATTGAAGAAGCGATTTATCTATTTTCAACATTTGATTTTCAAGACGATAAAACAAAAGTTGCCTGATGGAAAAAATACTCTTGCCCCAGTTGATCGCCCATATCGCGGCTGATTTTTTTGCCCAGCCCAAATCCATCAGCTGTAAGAAACAGGAAAAAGGGCTCGGTTCGTGGCATCTCTATATCCATGTGCTCATCGTGTTTGTGGCATCACTATTGATGACGTTTACGGTTGAGTTCATAGTGTACGCGGCAGCAATAACGGTCATTCATTTCGCGATAGATGCCTTGAAAAGTTTCATCGAACGTTGGCTGAAGAGAAAAAAGGGAATCGATGATGAATTTTATACCAACCTCTACCTGTTCTTTACCGATCAACTGTTGCATATAGCCGTCATCTGGGGTGCTGTCGCGATGTATTGGACAAAAAATCACCCGGTACCCGTCTATTTGGACGTGTTCACGGTAAACCTTTTATTAGTGTTAACTGGATTTCCTTTATGCTTGAAACCGGCCAACGTGATCATAAGAAACTGTCTCGCGTCATTGAATTTATATGAGCGGCTGGAAAATGAGCATGATCTCAAGCGCGCCGGCCGATGGATTGGGAGCATTGAGCGCGTGATGGCCATGGTGTTAGTGATGTTACAGCAATACACTGCGATCGGGTTTATCATCGCTGCAAAATCTATCTTGCGATACAACGAAAGCAAAACGAGCAAAACCGAATACGTGCTAATCGGCACCCTATTAAGCTTCAGCGTCGCGCTTCTGATTGGCATAGGCATCAGCGAAGGGTTCTTCGAGTCAATTCTAAGGTGTGTCTCCGTGACCCCGTAACTTGAAAGTAACCGACACATCCAGTCTAATCCATAAGCAATCCAGGCCGAAGAATTAAAATTTCAAGGAAAAACGCGGGAAATTCCATAAAATCATTCTATATTCGCGAATGAGCGCGTAATTTCCGCCCAACAGCAGGGGCGTGATTGGAAAATTCATCTTAAGGATTGCTTTCCCATTTTATCACAACTACGGGGGAAGCATCTTTGGAACAGTCAGTATTCATTTTTAAAGAACTCGGGAGGGAGTATGTTTAAATTACTCAGGTATCTGTTTTTTTCGGGGAACAAGGCCGTTTATCGTTCAATTGCCCGTGAATTCCAAACCAACTCGTTTCGTGTCTACCGCCTGGCACACGGGAAAAAGGCGAAGAGCAACAAGGATTATCAAATCCTGAAGAGCTTGCAGAAAGAGGAAATCATCGAAGGCGTGTTTCGCATGGGATAGCGGGAGCCCGATCGGGCTCCCGCTCGTTTTTCGTGCACGATATCATGTACCCCGCCTCTTGGGCAGTTCCTACTTTTTCTTGTTCCCCCTCTTGTGCCCGTAGCCATAGCCGTACCCGTAGCCGTAGCCATAGCCATACCCTCTATGGAACTCGCTCACGCCGTTAATCACCAGCACCATGTTCTTCAACTTGTTCTCCTGCATCAGGCTATTCGCGAAGCGCAGGTTCCCCTTGCTCGAGTAATCCACCCGGCACACGTACACCGTGGCGTCGGTCACCCGGCTTAGCACCAGCGTGTCGGTCACTTGCGCGGAAGGCGCGGAATCCAAGAAAATATAGTCGTACTCCTCTTTCAGTTTCTCGATCGCGTGGTCGAGGGTCTCCCTCGAGAGCAGCTCTGCCGGGTTAGGCGGTATGGGTCCCGCGGGCATCACGTCAAGTTTGGGGTGAATACCCGAGGGCACGATCAGCTTGTCGATATCTTTCTCGAAACCGGAGAGGTAGCTCGTCACCCCGTCGCGGGTTTCCAAGTCCAGGTATTCCCTGAGGCGCGGGATGCGCAGGTCCAGCCCGATCAAGAGCACTTTTTTATCCAGTAGCGCGGCACTGATGGCCATGTTAAGCGCCACGAATGTTTTCCCTTCGCCCGACACGGTAGAGGTAAACACCACCACCTTGTTATCGGAGCCTAAAGTAAGCAAGAGGTTGGTACGCGCCATGCGGAACGCCTCGTCGATGGGCCGCGTCTCGTTCTCGAGCACCGCCACGTTGTCGTTCTCGTCGTGTACCGGGATCTCGCCCAGCACGGGCACTTTCGACACCCTGTCCACGTCGGCCCGGGTACGAATCTTGTATTGAAGGATATCCATCAGGTAGATGATCCC
>JBBACU010000304.1:0-3309 GCA_041656815.1 Proteiniphilum sp. | reverse complement strand
CGATTCACCCACGCGGGGAATGACGTCCAACAGGATGCCGTCGACCGGTGCCCGGAACTGCCTGCGTTCAAGTGCCGACAGCCGGGAAGCCCGCTGGGCAATCGCTTCCTCCACCTCGGCCTGTCGCGTCTCTATGTCGCTTTCCAGCTTCTTCAATTGTTCCACTCCCCAGTCGTACTCGTTTTGCAATACCCGTGTCTCTTCGCCCGTGGCAGCGCCCACTTCCAGTAGTTCTCGCGCATCGTTCAAAAGGCGCGATTTTTCGGTCAAGGCTAATTTTTCTTGTTGAAGCTGCGCGCGGGCCGCGGCTAAGGCATATCCACGGGAAGCGACGCGTGAGTCGGCTTCCCGTACGGCGAGGGTTTCGTCCGTCTCGTCTATCAAAAGCAAGATATCGCCCGCCTTGACCGTGTCGCCTGTATTGAAACGCACCCCCGTCACTATCCCCGAAGCGGGAGCGGCTAACTCGCTCACGCCTCCCGGCGGGATCACCTTCCCTATTCCCACTACTCTTGTCACGGGAGCGGCAGGTGCGGGCTTGATATTGCCCGCGTTATTGGTGCATGCCGTGAGGAGCAGAAGCAATGCCGGCAGCCAAACGAGTTTCTTTTTGTTTTCCACCATTGACAGTTTGAATAAGTTCAAGTTGATTGATTTGATGATAGGTCGACTTGTCGATTCACCCGATCAAAATCCTTCGTCAAAATCCTTCGTCGGGAGCCTTCTCCCGGATGGTTCCTTCCGACACGTAGATGGTACGGTCGGCATATTTTTTTAATCTCGTGTCGTGCGTGACAATGATAACGGCCCGGTTGTCGCGCGCGAGATTGCTCAACATATCCATCACCTGAAGCGCGCTGCTTTGATCAAGCGAGGCCGTGGGCTCGTCGCATAGCAGCAACCGGGGGTTGGTGATGAGTGAACGGGCCACGGCCACCCGTTGCTGTTGTCCCCCGCTCAGGTTACGCGGCAAGCTATAGGCGCGCTCTTCCATGCCGAACGTATGGATCAGGTCGAGTGCCTTGCGCTTAGCTTCCTTGCGGTTTACCCCCTGTAAAAGGAGTGGCTGCATCACGTTCTCCAGGGCATTGAGCGGGGCCAGCAGGTTGAAGCCTTGAAAGACGAACCCTATCCGGTTAAGGCGCAAGCCAGCCAGCGCGTTTTCCGAAAGTTCGTTCACACGCGCTCTTCCCACCCATACTTCGCCTTGTGTCGGGTAGAGCACGCAGCCTAAGAGCGATAAAAGGGTGGTCTTTCCCGAGCCGGACGGTCCCACGATCAGGGTCACCTCTCCCGTGTTAAAGGCGATGGTGGTGGGCTGGAGGGCAACCACGGTGGTGTCCCCCGTTTTGTACTCCTTGCCTGCGTTAGAAAGTCGTGCCGCTATCTCCATGCTATTTCTTTATTCGTGAGGGGTTTCGCGCGCGAGCGGGAACCGGTTGAGCAAAAGTAATACAATTTACCTGAAATTTCCCGTCCTCTAAGAGAGCGTGTGTGCAAGTGTTTGGCCCGGCTGCTTGTTTTGGCATATCGTGTTCAGTGACTCGTGCCCTCGGTGGCCACTTTCGTTGCGCGTAACATCTCTCTTTTCCCCGGCGGGCCGGGAAGTCGCTCTACCCGGTATCCGACAGTTTGGAGCATTCTCCGCACGTCGCCTTTGGCACAGTAGGTGGTCAGCGGGGCACCTTTATCACTTAAGGCATAGAGGCGCTCAAAGATCTCGATCGTCCACATCTCGGGTTGCTTTCCCGGCGCGAACGCGTCGTAGTAGATCACGTTGAACAATGTCTCCGGATGAAATTCGCTCAATTGATGCGCGCTCACTTTTAATTTTTTCAAATGGAACGTGGGCGTTATTTCTACCCGGTCTCCCCACGCCGACGTGTGTAATTGCAAGAAGAGTTCTTCCCGCGTGGGTACGAGCTGTTCCGCGTAATTCAATTTTTTTGCGTCGTCAAGTCCAAGCGGGTATCGCTCGATCGCGGTATAGGTTACCCTTTTTCCCCGTTCTTCGGCCTCGAGCAAGGTGAGGAGCGCGTTGAGTCCTGTCCCGAACCCGATCTCCAACAGTTCTATCTCCTGCTTGTCGCAAGGCTGCAGCCCCGCTTCGATAAAGACGTGGCGTGACTCCCGGATGGCCCCACGCGTGGAGTGGTAATGCTCGTTTAACGACGGAACAAACAGGGTATGCGACCCGTCTTCCGATATTTCTAAAATTCTTTCCATCTACCTTATTGCCCTTGAACGGGATGATGATCGCCCGTTTCTTTTTTGCTAGCCCACGAAAACAAAAATAGCAAAATTCCGTGTGAAATATCGACTTTTTTCGTTAAGTTTGTAAGATGTTAAGCGTGATCCGGTGTAATGTAAACAGGTTTAAGCGCGCGACTCGGCTTCCGTAACAAGTCAAATTCAACAAATGCAAAAATATTTATCGATTTTCCTTCTTCTTTCGATCCTTTCCTGTACCCCTGGCGCGAGAAAAAACAGTGCCACGGACGGCAAGCAAGTGCTGACCGTGACCATCGAGCCGCAACGCTACTTCTTGGATCGGATCGTGGGCGACACCTTTACAATTAACACGCTGGTGCCTCCCGGCACGAGCCCCGAAACGTACGAGCCGGCCCCTTCGGTAATGGTCGACATGGGCAAGAGCGAGCTCTATTTCATGGTGGGCGACCTGGGGTTCGAGAAAGCGTGGAGCAAACGATTGGCGGAGAATAACCCGGGGTTGACGATCGTGAACTGCTCCGAAGGCATCGAGCTGATGGAGGGGCACGCGCATCCTCATGACGATGATCCCGGGCACGTGCATCAGGGGCACGGGGACGGGCATGGCCATGAGGGCATGGACCCGCACGTCTGGTCGTCGCCCCGTGCAGTCAAGGTATTTACCCGCAACATGGTGGAGGCACTCGCGAGTGCCGACCCGGGTAACGAGGATACCTACCGGGCCAATTTCGTGGAGTTGACAAGGACCATCGAACAAACCGATGCACGTATCCGGTCCCTCTTGGAAAATACACCGCGACGTTCGTTTATCATTTATCATCCCGCGTTGGGTTACTTCGCGCGGGATTACGGGCTCCGTCAATTCAGCATCGAGTTTGAAGGAAAGGCCCCGTCTCCATCTCAAATTAAAACGTTGGTGGATCTCGCGCGGGAGGAGGGAATTAATACTGTCTTTATAGAGCGGGGATTCGATAAGAAGAATGCCGAAGTGATTGCCGCGGAAATTGGTGCCGAACTGTTCGTGATTGACCCGCTTGCTTACGAATGGGACCAAGAGTTGGTACGGCTTGCCACTAT
>JBBACU010000303.1:0-3317 GCA_041656815.1 Proteiniphilum sp. | reverse complement strand
ATCCTAGAGGAACTGGCCGCGGAATACGACGGGCAAATATATATCTACAAGGTAGATACTGAAGCCGAACAACAGCTGGCGGCAGAGTTCGGTATCCGGAGTATTCCATCGTTGCTCTTCGTGCCGATGGACGAAGCACCGCAGATGGCACAAGGAGCCCTTCCGAAAGACGCGTTCAAGCAAGCGATCGACGAAGTGTTATTGAAAAAATCATAATAACTCGCGACAATGGATCAACTATTTTTTGAAACCAAGAGCAAGTATGGTTTCGATGAAACCGTACAGAAATTATCCGAGATTGCCTCGGGAAGTGGCTGGAAACTGATTCACGTGCATGACCTGCAAGAAACCATGCGAAAAAACGGGAAGGAAGTGCTTCCCGTGAAAGTGGTCGAGATATGCAAGCCGGATTACGCGTATCGCCTATTGTCGGAGGACGATCAGCGCATCTACTCCAACATGATGCCTTGTCGCGTTTCGGTGTACGAGAAAGAGGACGGGCAAACCTACCTATCGCGGATAAACTCCGCGTTGATGGCTTCCCAAATCGGGGGTGTTGTACAGGAGGTGATGTCCGGTGCCTTTACCGACGCGGAACAATTTATTTTAATGATGTGAGATTTTTGATGATTTATTGAAGTTTGTATTAACGAACGGACGGGTTCCTACAGGATTCGTCCGTTTTTTTGTACCTTCGCGCTTGTAAATCATGGCCAAACAATGAACGCTATACAGGATTACGAGATCATGGCGCCGGCCGGCTCCTACGAGTCGCTCACGGCAGCCATCCAGGGAGGAGCCGATTCCATTTACTTCGGTATCGAGGGATTAAACATGCGTGCCAAGTCGTCCAATAACTTCACGATTGACGACCTGCATGCCATCGCGAAGATCTGCCGGGACAAGGGTATAAAAAGCTACCTCACCGTGAACACCATCATCTACGACGAAGACATGGAGTTGATGCGGAAGGTGGTGGATGCCGCGAAGGAGGCCAACCTGTCGGCCATCATCGCGGCCGACGTGGCGGTGCTGATGTACGCCCGGAGCATCGGGGTGGAGGTGCACCTCTCCACCCAGCTCAATATTACCAACACCGAGTCGTTGAAGTTTTACGGCCAGTATGCCGACGTGGTGGTATTGGCGCGGGAACTGAACCTGGAACAGGTGGCAGCCATCCATCGAGATATCGTGGAGCAGCAGATAAAAGGGCCTTCCGGCGAACTGATCCGGATCGAGATGTTCTGTCATGGAGCCCTTTGCATGGCGGTCTCCGGGAAATGTTATTTAAGTCTGCATGAGAAAGATCTTTCCGCCAATCGCGGTGCCTGCAACCAGATCTGCCGGAGAGGATATATCGTGAAAGACAAGACCAGCGACATCGAGCTGGAGATTGACAACGAGTATATCATGTCGCCCAAGGATTTAAAGACCATCCATTTCATGAACAAGATGATGGATGCCGGGGTGCGGGTGTTCAAGATCGAAGGACGCGCCCGCGGCCCGGAATACGTGCGGGTGGTGACCTCGTGCTACAAGGAGGCGGTGGAGGCGTATTGCAAGGGAACGTACTCGGAAGAGAAAATCGCCGACTGGGATGATCGCCTCGCGGCCGTGTTTAACCGCGGTTTCTGGGACGGCTACTACCTGGGCCAGCGACTGGGCGAGTGGACGCACCGTTACGGGTCGGGTGCCACCAAGCGGAAGGTGTACGTGGGAAAAGCGATCAAGCATTTTGGAAATATCGGCGTGACCGAATTCCTGGTAGAGACCCAATCCGTAAAGCCGGGCGACGAGTTGTTGATTACCGGCCCTACCACCGGCGCGGTTTTTGTCACCGCCGACGATATCAGGGTTAACCTTGCCACCGTTGCTGAAGCGACGAAAGGAGACTTTTTCTCCATCCAGACCAACGAGAAAATCCGCCCCAACGACCAGCTCTACAAAATGGTCGCCGCCAACCGGCAGGGAACCGCCCACGAGCGGTGAAATTTCCATACCATGAAGGACGGAAAATTAAATAGGTACCTGTATCCGGGTACCCATCCCGATGAATCTCATTCTTCTTCCTGCAGGTAGAAAAAATTCTCGTTCCCAAACCGCATATCAAACCGGCCATTAGAGAAGGTGGCGGGTTGGTCGTCCACGGTTCCCTTGAACAAGAATACACCGGATAACACCACGCCTTCAAGTTCCTTATCGACATAAATATTCTGTGCCCGCTTAATCGTGAACGACCCTTCAAGAATTTTCAAATCGAGCGGCTCGCTGCCCAGAAGCAGGGAGAGGGTGTATTCCGTTCCGGTTAAATTAAAGCTTTTATTGTTCAGGGAAAGCAGCTCCGTGTAATTTTCCGGAAGATAATCCGGAAGTGACAGCACCAGCGTGTAAGGCGTCACTCCACCTATACTACCGGAAAGATGGATATGGCAAGAGTCGCCTTTTACCACAATTTTCGAGGGATCGTGCGCCGGCCCGGTAGTCAATGGCGATAATCCCCAGTAGACTCCAAAACTGTTATACCCTTTTTCTGAATAGATAGGAAGCCCGGGATTATCAACGTCTTCAATAAATACCGAATCGGAGATATAATAATCAAAACTGGTTGAACACCCGGTGGCCACGATAAAAATGAGCGCGAGAAAGGAAAGGTAATTATACTTCATGATCGAGATGATTGTTTTGTTTACTTTGTTAAAAAGAGATTAACCGGTAATGAAACCGAGAATTGAACCCCACCGAATGACTCGGGAGCAAGCAACGAGAAATTGTCTTTCGTGAGGTAGTTTGGCGGGAACAGGCCCTCGATCGATAAACGGACGCCGCTGTTGAGGATAAGTCGCAAACCGAGGCTGCTGTACGCGTTCACGAAGAAGTCGGAAGGCGCTTTCCCGGCCGTGGCAAGTATTTCATCCTTGTACTGTTCCATCTCCTTTGAAACAAAATCGAGGTCGGTATTCCCGTGTATCTTCACGCCCGCCTGTATGCCGGCTTTCAGGTAAAGCTGCCAATTGCTGAGCCGCCCCAGCAAAACGATATCCGTCTCAAGAGGAATGCCCAAGTAGCCGAGGGATTCATTCATCGCGCGCACACGAAAAAGTTCAACTCCTTGGCTCGAGGGATGGAACAGGTAAAGAGGAGAGCCCGACGCGGATGATATCCGCTCGTCAACACGAGTATACCGTAGGCCTGAAGCGAGCGTTAGTCGATTATCCCACACGGAAAACTCCGACTTTAGCCCTGCATAATGAACCTCGCCTTCTCCTGTCACGTGCTGGCTGCCCGAGTGGTTCTCTTGGGAGGAAAAGCGGCTTTTT
>JBBACU010000302.1:0-3334 GCA_041656815.1 Proteiniphilum sp. | reverse complement strand
CATGGTTGGAGTTCATCCGGCGGCTATCACCCGTGATCTCGGGAAAGGTGGGCCACCAGAACTCCGGCATCTGCTCGGACATCCGCAGGAAAGAGCGAAGGATATCAATCTCCGTCTCTGCTTCGATCAGCACCCTCAACGGGTGCGTGGCCCGGTAGGTGTCCCATATCCAGTCGTCGGTATAGAAAGGCGTTCCGTCATCCTGGTGAACCTTCCCGTCGAACGCGCTAAAGTAACGCCCATCCTCCGATATGCATACCGGCCGCTCGTAGGTACGGTAGAGGGAGGTATAGAAAACCGCCTGGTCGTCGTCCGACCCGCCCTTTACATCGATCTTGCCCAACGCCTCGTTCCATACCTCGCGCCCTTTCGCCGCCACCGCTTTCACGTCGAAGCCCGCTATCTCGCGATACAGGTTTTCCCGGGCCTGTTCCTCGTCGATAAACGAGATCCCGTAACGCAGTTTTAACCGCGCGGTGTTGGCGGGATACGATAGCACCACGTGGGCGTTCGTGCCCGATGCCGCTTCGTTGATAACACGTTGGGGCTGTGTATCGGGCTCCAGGTAGACAAATATCCGGGTGTTGTTCTGCAGTTGTTGGTATCCTGAAAAGGCCTTTCCATCCCACTTCAGTTCTCCCCTTCTGGAATTCAGGATAAGGAAGGGGGCATCGGTACGGTCAAACTCCAGTTCATAAATACCTGCCTGGTTAGAGACAGCATAATAAACGCTCACTTCCTCCTCGTCAAGGTAGACAAAGTAGTCGTACGGCGAGATCCGCTCCCTGTCGTAGCTATAGTCAATCACCGGTTTCAACCCCTCCTCGTCTCCTTGGAACGTGCTCAGGTTGAACGCCGAACTCCCGCGATGGCTTGTAACCGCGATGGGCAGCCCGTTCAACAAGTCGCCCGTGTAGTCCGCCCGTTCGGGGTATACCCGCAACATGCTGTTGGGCAAGTGAATGGTTGGATAAGTAGGCACCAGCAAGTGACTAATGTTGCCCATGTAAGGATTCACACGGTCCACCCATTCGCCCGGCCTCTCGGCCGTTCGCGCGTTCGTGGACAGGGTTAGCATCAACGCCAACACGAAAAGAAGGAATAATTTACGTGCTTGTCTCATAATCATTTTCAAGATCTCGGAATAATTTCCCGCCACCTTGTATTTTTTTCAATGTGTGAATTTTCTTGTAAATAAATAAAAAAATAACGTAACCACCAACGAAACTCCCGTATTTATCGGGTCTGTTGCACCACCTGGTTTTTCACTCCTCGGCAAGCTGTTTCAGTTTGTCGCTCAAGTCGTACGTGGTTCCCGCGGTGGTCGGGAAAGAGAATAGCTGACCGTTGTACTTCACGAGGCACTCATTGCCGGAGTGGGAAACGATGGTCAGCCCGGTGACCTTGCCGTTGCTCCACGTGGCGTCTACCTCGAAATTGCCGCGGGCCTTGATCCCTTTGAAGCTCCCGCTGGCCCACGCGTCGGGCAGCGACGGCAACACCTCGATGTATCCCCCGTGGCTCTGTAGCAGCATCTCGGTCATCCCGGCGGTAGACCCGAAGTTGCCGTCTATCTGGAACGGCGGGTGGGTATCGAACAGGTTGGGGAGGGTGGACTCCTTTAAAATCTCTTGCACCATCTTGTGCGAACGGTTGCCGTCGTGCAACCGTGCCCAGAAGTTAATCTTCCACGCCTTACTCCAGCCGGTACCCCCGTCGCCCCGCGTGTTCAGCGTGACACGCATCGCCTCGGCATACCGGTCCTCCCCCGGGCTTCTGCCTACCACGATCTTGCTCCCGGGGTGCAGCCAATGCAGGTGGTTCACATGCCGGTGCCCGTTATCGCCGGTGATATCCATCAACAGCTCGTCCTTCCACTCCATGAACTGCCCGGCAAGGCCAACGCGGGGACCGGCCAACCGCTCCTTCGCCACCCGTATCTCTTCCAACTCGGGCGTACGCGCTTCCAACACCTCGCCCGCCTTGAGCACCATGTCGAACAGCTCCCATATAATGGCCTGATCGGCCGACGCGCCGAGCGAATAGGGACCATGCTCGGGCGAGTAAGAGGGATTGGCCACCAACGTCTGGTCGCGCGCGTCCTCCCACAAGTTATCCACCCAGAACAGGGCGGCATCCACCATCACCGGGTAATAATTGGCCAAGAACTGCTTGTCCTGGTTGAATTGATAATATTCCCAGATATCTTGGCACATCCAAGCGGCGGCAGCCGGGAAATAGAACCCTTCGTACCAAGTGCCCGGGGCGGTGTTTCCCCAAATGTTATTCTCGTGGTGAATGACCCACCCCCTCACCGGGCTACCGTCTCGCCCGCGATAATAATGTCGGGCGGTGAAGATGCCCCGGGGGACCAAGCTCCTCGTGTACTCTATTACCGGCAAATGGCATTCCGCCAAGTTGGTCTGCTGTGCCGGCCAGTAATTCATCTGCACATTGATGTTGGTGTGGTAATCGGCATTCCATGGCGGTGTTAACCCTGCCGCCCAGATCCCTTGCAGGTTGGCCGGCAACGACCCTTTCCGGGAGGAGGCGATCAGCAGGTAGCGCCCGAACTGGTAGTACAGTTGTTCAAGGTAGCGGTTCTCTTCGGCGGTGTTGCCGCCCTTCTTGTATCCCTCCAACAGCTGGTCGGTAGGCTTATCGTTGGGATTCGCGGCCTCTCCAAGCGAGACCGCCATCCGGTCGTACAGCGACTTGTAGTCCTGCACGTGTGCATCTAGCAGCTCCTCGTAGGACTTACGGGCAGCGGCTGCCAACCGTTGCTCGACCGTTGCCCGCGGGTCGGCGTCCGAGAAATAGTTGAACCGGTCATCCATCGACTGTTGGTAGTTGGTGGCCGCGGCGGTGATCACCACCACCTCGTCGGCACCCATCACCCTTATCTTGTCAGCCTCCGCGCGCATCGTCCCTCCCGTGGGGATCACCATCAGCTGTTGCGCGAACTTCAACCCGTCGTCGCCGTGGTCGGCGGGTTTCCCTTCCAGCGTGATCACGTTATTGTCCGCGTGCACACGTATGCTATCTTGGGGCGATGTTAGCCAGAACGTGCGGGTAATAGACCCGGGGCTATCGGCGGTAAGCCGGATAACCATCACCTGATCGGGATGGCTCACGAAATACGCGCGCTCGTGGTCTGTCCCTTCACGGCGATAGTTGGTCTTCAGCACCGCGCGGTCGATATCCAGTTCTCTCGAGTAGTGGGTGTACCTCGCTTTCACGGCGGGGTCGTACCCCATGCAAATCGCGCTTAGCTGTTGGTACGAGCCAAAATCCTTCGGATCACCCATCAGGCGTTGAATATCGGCCCTCAACG
>JBBACU010000301.1:0-3343 GCA_041656815.1 Proteiniphilum sp. | reverse complement strand
GTTGTTCACGGGAAAGTTCCATAAACTCTCGTTCTCGCGTAGGAACACCGCTGATACGCCCCCCGTACATGTGCACCTGGTTGCGCGCATCTCGCCGCTGTATCATTAATCCTTGCAAGACGCTATTGATAGATGCGTGAATATTGTTTCGTAAGCCTCCTACCTGCTCGTTTATCCTGATCAAGGCCGGGTTATCGGCAGTCATACTTCGCGAGAGCCTCTCGCGTTCCAGTAATAAGCGGTTGTACTCGCTCGTAGTGGCAATAAGCATCGGGTCTGTTACCCCGATATTTCCCGGGATAGTTTTATTGCTATTGGCAGGATCGTTCAAGTAATCACCGAGCAAATTTACTATATTTATTTGTGTCTCGATTTCCACCAGTTGCTGTTCATACCGGTCGCCCACTCGCATATCGCGGCGCGTATCGGTTTCAATATCTGTCAACCCCCGGCTTTGCTTGAACTGCTCCACCCCTTGTTCCACCTCGATCAGTTCCTCGTTAATAATATGGATACGCTCGTTAATGAAATGCTGCGTATTCAGCATCTCCCTCCTATTATCCTCGATGGTCTCGTTATTGTAAATATCGATAAGCGTGTTCAAGAAATCTACCCCCTTGGCAGGATAAGGGGTTCTAATGGAAAGGTTAAGCACCAGCGCGTACTGCGAGGGCGGGATAATACTAAGAGCCGCCCTATACGCGCGGGCCATTCTATGGGGATTATAAATCTCCACCCTGAATTGCTCTTCCGGGGATACCGCTCCTTC
Source organism: Proteiniphilum sp. (assembly GCA_041656815.1). Classification (GTDB taxonomy): domain Bacteria; phylum Bacteroidota; class Bacteroidia; order Bacteroidales; family Dysgonomonadaceae; genus Proteiniphilum. The sequence continues at coordinate 2,574 of JBBACU010000301.1, read as the reverse complement.
TCGCTTTGTGAAGCTAAGATTTCCCGAGGGAGTAGGCAGCAACGCGGGCAGTGACCTGAAAACCGTGTCGATGTTTAACCACTCGGACAGTCCTTTTACACTCATGGATTTATCCGAAAGCACGTGCAATTCCAGGGCAATACCACGGCTCAAGGTATCTAAATCGCGCTGATCCATGGAAACAATCACGGGGCTATTTTTATACAAGTCCCACCTTTTCCCATCTTTCTCCACGATGTAAGATGTGTGAAGTCCCAGCCGGTCCACCACTTTCCGGATAAGAGAACGCGACTGCAAAATATACAACTCGTTGGCAACGTTGCTGGACGCACCCGACAGGGCAAAATCGAGCTGGTCTGCCCCGCTTCTTAACGAAGATCGCGCATCTTTGAGGATAATGCTGGAGGAAACCCTGTATACCGGAGTAGTATTACGAAGGTATAGCATGGCAAGCCCCACTGATACCACGAGTCCCAGTATGAACCACGGCCAGCGACGGGCAAAACGCGTCGCGATTTCCTTGTAGTTTATGGTTGTTTCGTTATATCCACTCTCTCGGACCTCTTCCGGCAAGGTTAATTTTTGGGGCATTCTTTTCTACTAATAATACTCGAACGTGAAAACACAAAAATACAAAAAACAATCTATATTCACGCGTATTTTGAATAAGAAGAAAACTATGAATCACGATCCTCCTTGTCAAATTGACTATCCCGGTGAAGTTGAGCCAAAATATAGTAGTCATGGGGACGAATTCGCTTCCCGTGAAAGATCCTGTACACGTTCCATCCCGAGGTGCCATACTTTCTCCCCAACCGCCTGTATTTCTTATCATCCCTACAGGCAAATTTGTATTTAAGGAATGTACGCAGCATAATGATTCAAGATAATGGTTCCATGAAACATCCCGATTTTCAATATTCTTACGCGTAACAATGACGAAAAACCGCCGGAAGCATGAACTCGAGTGGTTCATGCTTGCCCGGCGGTCAACGAGAGAATTAACAAAAACACGTTACAATTTCATCTCCCACCCTTTTTGGTATTTCCTGCCCCAAAGCTTATTAGCCGCCCGGTTATTCAGGATTCGCCCGTTCGAGGGGTTGGTTTCGAAGGTGGTATTCGTGCGTTGGGCAATATTTCCCAAGTGAGACAGCATGGTGCTGATACATCCCACGTTAAGATCGGCATTCAGAGGAGTGCCTTTACGGATGCCATCCAAGAAATTAGAAAAGTGGAATGAATCGAGCATCTGGGTTGGGTTCGCGGTATCACCTGCACGGAAACTCATCTCGCTTGTCACGTCTTTCACAAGTTGATTCTTAAGGTCATATATCTTGTACGCGTTGCCGCCGCCGATGACCAAACTTCCTTTCTCGCCGTAGAAAGCGCATCCAACGGAAGAATCTTCTATGTTTCGCCCGTTACAACTTCTCCCTTCCCAAGTGATTAGTTTGTCACCCGCGAATTCAAAGTTCATGATCTGCGTGTCGGGGAATTGCCAGTCGTCTTGGTACACGTATCTTCCTCCCATCGAGTTCACGCGCGAGGGGAACGTCAAGCCCATTCCCCACCGGAGGATATCGAGGAAATGAACCGCGTTGTTCCCACCTTCACCGGTACCCCAGTTATAGAACCAGTGCCAGTGATAGTGGAGGAAGTTATCCTTGTACTCGGCCACTCTCGGGGCCGGGCCTTGCCACAGTTCCCAGTCGAGCCACTCGGGCACGGCGGTAACTTTTCCGGTTCCAATTGAAGACCGGTTGTTCGCGTACCACGCTTTCCCGTAATATACCTTACCAATAGCACCGTCGCGGATCTCTTGCACCGCGTTAATGACGTTGGGCCAAGACCTACGCTGCATGCCCGTTCCGGCTACCACGTTATATTTCTTGACGGCTTGCATCAGGATCTCGTCCTCCGCCGGATTATGGCTCGTGGGCTTCTCGAGGTACACGTGTTTACCGGCTTTCATGGCCATCAAGGCACCGGGGGCATGCCAATGTTCGGGCGTGGCAATGATAACCGCGTCCATATCTTTAATTTCCAGCAACCTGCGGATATCCTTCTCCCCTTTTGGCGTGTTACCACCAATCTTTGACACGTTGGCGATGCATTTCTCCATCGCGCGCGTATCCACGTCGCACACGTAGGCTACCTCGCACCCTTTTTCACGCGCGAAACCGCCTGCCAGGGCATTTCACCGGGAATTCACGCCAATGGCACCCATCCGTATTTTATCGTTGGCACCCACGATGTTCTGGTAACTCTTCGCGCTGAAACCGGGCAAGACGCCCCCTACCGATCCCACGGAAACGGCAGCAGTTCCAATCGCCACGTTTTTGATAAATTCTCTTCTTGTAGTCATAGTATCTATATATAGTTTATTCAACTGTTTCGTTAAGCGAGAGCAGAGCCAAGCTTGCTTGAGCTATGCCGAGCGCAGAATTGAAAATCGAGGAGCGAAGGCGACTCAAATAGTCTAATTTTAATGAACTGTTTCGTTAAGCGAGAGCAGAAACAATGCCGGACCTGCCCATCACGCTGATTGAAATAGCGATTTACAAAATTAGG
>JBBACU010000300.1:0-3344 GCA_041656815.1 Proteiniphilum sp. | reverse complement strand
ACTTTGGTACGAGCTGTTCGTAAAGTCAAACTCCATCATCCGGTTGCCAAAATCCATGGAAACCGTTAACATTGTCACCTGTTCTTGTGCCTCCATGTTCAAGACTTTTATCTTGGCGGTGGTGTTGGATACCGGGGTCTTGGTATTTAGTATGATGGCGTTTTCTTCCGTTTTTGTTACCTGCCAGTTGCCTCGGTTATGGATAAAAACATTCGGAAAAAAAGGAGGCCGGAACATCATGCTGGAAGAGCCGTCTCGGTTGAGCGTTATATTTTGAAAAGCCGCCGTGTACAGGAGCGAGGCTGCCGCTTCGGAAGGGCTGGGCACGTTTTCTTTGCTTTCCCATACCAATCGAGCTCCGCCGGCGCTTAGCCGCGGATCTTTGTACCACGTCTGGTTGGATATTTTCTGCATGATCGGATCGCTCAAATCAGGCGTGATCATGGTGTTTTCCACGATTACATCTTCTTTCGCGCAACTGGTGGCTATCAGCAAAGCTATAGCGAAGAGTAGTTTATATCTTATTTTCATCATTGTCTTTTTAATTAAGAGTTAACGTGAATTCCTTTAACCCGTCCGCATAGTATCGAGTATAACTATCGTCGCCCGGTTCCGCTTTAAGCAAGTGCGGGTACATGCTCAAGATCATCCTCGGCTTGGACAGTATCAGGCTGTTGCTCCGTACGGCGTACTCGTATTCGAACACCCACTCCCTCTCTACTTTGCCCACCCCTTCCTGATTGGGGTCGATGGTATTCCGAAGGTGGAAATAAAAGAAAATCTTGTTACCGTAAACCCTGTATTCCGCGGGATCCAGCAGGTCTGCCGTGGCAAACTGCCGGGTGCTATAGCTGTTTTCATCCTGTTGGGTGTAAAAAGAACCGTTCGGCTTGGGGATATACGGGAAAAAGAAGAACTTTTGGATATCCATGCCGTTATCTCCCTTTAGCACGAAATCAAAGTTGACGATAAACGTGGCATGCGGGTTTTCAGGCGTGCCGCCCACGATCTTGTTCTTGAGCAGCCAGTTTTTGTTCGTGATGCTTTCGTTAACAGTCAAAGCATGTTTCGCTTCATCTATTTTTTCATCAAAAACAGCATCGATTTCCGTTACCCTGTTTTCGAACTTGACAAAACGATCATCAAACCGGAGTTGCCGTGGTGATTGGCCCAACAGGGTGCGGTTCAGTATATTGGTTTCGAACTTTGCCTTGTAGAGGTCGAATAACGTGGCAGGCATGTCGGCAGACACTCGCGCGAAATTAGCATTCATACGCACCGCCAAGTCCGTGCGCGCGTTTCTCCACTGCACATCCCCGTCGTCCAAGTAATTTGCCGTCTCGGTCAGGAGTTCATACTGCACAAAGTGGCGGTAACTGTCTTCGGCTTCGAGAGGATCCTCGAATGAAAGATCGAAAAGTTCGTCCAGCTGTTCTAATTTTTGCTTTTTATCAAGAAGCAAAAGCGTGTCTTCGTCCATATCCAGCTCTCGGGTACAGGAGCTGAGGATTCCAATCGCGAAAGCGGCAAGGAGTAGAGTTGTTATTTTGATTTTTTTCATTGATTGTATATTTATTAGTGTACGTTATAGCGTGAACTCCAGGCTGGCGCTCACGTATCGTTTCGGTTGCGAGAAGCGTGAAATGGTTTTCGTTCCCTCCCGGAAGTAATTCTCTATATGGGGAAGCAGCGCCGGGTTCGTTAATTGCCTTAAATCGTCCCATCGCCAGTACTTTGTATTGAAAATATTATAAATACCGGCACGCAACATGAGGTTAGGCGTGAACTGGTAATACCCGTAGAAATCGAAGGTATAGGCATCGTTCAGGAATAAACCGGGGAAAGTGCGGTGAATCTCCCGTTGCGCGGTGCTCTCGATAAAGCGGGTCTCCTCACGCTTCTTGGCTTGGAAGAAGTTGGCCACCAGGTTAACGTCCCACTGCTGATCGCGGGAAAGGTATTCCAGCCCGGCAAAACCGGTCAACGGCTGCACGCCAAGCATGCTGGTACCATACGAGGTGCTGCCCTTGGCGTAACCTGCCTGCGGCGTTCACCCTAAAGCCCCGTAACCCGCTGTATATCTCTTCAAGCTGCACGTGTAGCTTGGCATCCAGTCCCCAGAGATCGGCCGACGCCCGGTTGACATTCTTGGCGTACGAGAGGTTCCTGGTGCTGTTGTCCAGCTCGTTGACAACCTGTATCGTTCCTTGTTCTATGTCGATAAAATCGGTGTAACCCGTGTGATACAGGTTGATCACGTATGTGCCCAGGTTACCGCTCCCGGCTATCTCTACCTCGTGGTTAATCGAGGTCTCGGGCTTCAGGTCGCGGTTGGACAAGACCAAGAAAGAGGGCCATGAATTGAAATACTGGAAATATCGCTCCTCGGTGGTGGGCACCCGGAAACCGGTGGAGAACTTGTACGCGATATTCAGGTAATCCGAGAACCGGTAATTGGCTGTCCCTAACCACGAGATACCCTTGTCGGTGTCGTTGACCCGGCGTTGGTTCATTTCCACGTTGCGGCTGTCATTGTACCTGTTTGCTATAGATGCCGTCAACGAGAAGTTGTGCCTCCCCAAGATAGGAGAGTTTATCTCGTGAAGGTCGAGGGTGGCTTTCACCATTTTATCCCTTACTTCCTGGCCGCGGTATTTATCCCGCCTTCCCTCGTAAATAAGTTCATAGCTGCCACCCCCGTAAAAATTGGGGCGGTAATACTCCGACCAGGTGGCGGCGTCCAGGTAAATATCTTGAAGGTTGGTGTTTACATTGATTTTTCTAATCCAGGAGAATTCCGGAACGTGGGTATAGCTCAACGTGAACGAATGGCTTAACGTTTGGTCGTGGCCGTAGTAGTAGGGCTTGTCGGCCGAGGTGAATATATCCAGCGGCTCTTGCGACCATATTTCGGAATCCACCCGTTTATTGAGCATGTAGTAATGAAAATCGAGCCGATGTTCGATACCGGGCGTGAACCCGATTTTGGCCAGCAGCGTCTGTTGATTGTACGACATGGGATCTACCTGGGTGGTGGTGACGTTACGCGACAATTCACCGTAACCGAAATTCTGTATTTCACTGCCATGCCTGTCGGCAAACATCACCAGTCCGTCCCACTGTTCTTTTCGGAACCCGGCACCCGCAAGGTACATCCGCATCCTGTCTTTCCCGTTGTAGTTCACTTGCGCGGTCACCCCGTACTCTTTGCCCGGTTGAATCAAGTCTCCCGGCCGTTTGGTGGAGTAATTGACCGCGCCACCCAACGCGCCGGAGCCGACGCTAAACGAAGCCGCTCCCTTTTGAATATCAACGGCAGAGACGAAGTAGGGGTCAAATTCAAC
>JBBACU010000299.1:0-3346 GCA_041656815.1 Proteiniphilum sp. | reverse complement strand
GGCCGCGCAGTCATTCGACCGGGCAGCGCAAGTGAACCCCGCTGCCCCCGAAGTAAACATGAACAAGGCACTCCTGGCCATCATGAATAACGACCTGACTACCGCCAACGAGTTGCTGGGAAGATCAGCCGGCGCCGACGGGCTGGACAGTGCCATGGGCCTCCTCAACCTGTTGCAGGGTAATTACAACCAAGCCGTGGGAGCTTACGGCAACACCAAGAGCAACAACGCGGGCCTCGCGCAACTGCTGGTAAGGGACTACAATCAAGCCAAGCTGACACTGGAAACCGTGGATAATCCCGATGCCGTCACCGCGTACCTGCTGGCCGTGATCGCGGCTCGTACCAATAACTTCAACGACGTGGCTGCTAACCTGCGCACGGCCATTGGCCGCGACAGAAGCATCGCCGTGAAGGCATTGAACGACCTGGAATTCGCGAAATACCGGACTAACCAAGAGTTCTTGTCGATCGTGGGTTAATCACGACGCACAGTCAAACCATACCAAAAAAGAGGGCGAACCATCCACGGTTCGCCCTCTTTCCTATGTGTTGGCGCTTGGTTTCACAATGAAAGTGCCCCCCCCGTAAGCCGGTTAGCGTTCGCGTGGCCGAAGCGCGCTAAAAATAGGGCAAAACCCGCAAAATTGCCGTTTTTTTTGTTAACTTTACCTTGAGATTTGACGTTTTGTGCTTTCTTTTGGGTTACAGCAGTTTCTTGGAACCCACTGCATACAAGTAAGGTACCCCGTCCACGTTTCACTTCTCACTTCTCACTTAACGGATACACTATGAGTCGGTCATTCCTTTTTTTTATTCTTGTTTTTGCAGCCGCGGGATCTCGCGCCGAGAAGCCCTCATCGGCAACGAGAACACAAGTTGACAGCGTGTTGGAACTTTCTTATAATAGTTACGCCACGATGGATATACACTCCAGCCTCACCCACGCGATCGAAGCGGTGTCACTCAGCGAGCAGATTGGCTACTCCAAGGGAAAGGCACGGGGAAATTTCTATATCGCGCAAGTGATGTGGAGCCTCGGGGAGAATGGAGAGGCAATCGAGTACCTTCACCGCGCGGAACGAGAACCTTACGTGGCCGGCGACTTGATACTGCTCTCGGAAATTAACCGCGTGAAAGGGCGCACGTACGGCTCCATGAAGTTATACGAACTCTCCGTGAACGAGTTTAAAAAGGGATTGCGTCATATCCATCAAATTAATACGGAGTTCGAAAGAAAATACCTCGCGAGTTTGGCCTATGACAACCTTTCCACCACGTACGCCTTGCAAGAGGTTCCTGATTCGGCTTTGCATTACTTGCAGAAAAACAAAGAACTGCTCGAAAGTACGACCGAAGAACGGCTTTTTAGGAATAAGGTAAACCTTTACGCGCAACTTGGAAAAGAACATGCCAACCGGGCTGACTATGATTCGGCTGTTTACTATTTTAACACGGCTCTCGAGTTAGCGGATAGCAATAATTACCCCTATACCTCGTGGATTTACTTGGAATGGGGTAATATGAATAGGAATCAAGGCCTTCTCGACTCGGCCTTGGTAAAGTATCGTTGGGGGTTGGAAAACCTTGAACAGACACGGCTAAAGAACGAGCTGCCCGCGTTTTACAGTGCCCTGCGAGATATATACATGCTAAAAGGAAACAGCGATTCGGCTTTGGTATACCAGCAGAAGAAAATAACGATCGAAAATGAACTGGGAACAGCTAACAAGAGGGCCTTGGATAAGGCGGTTCAGATTCTTTTGAGTGAAGAGAAGGGATACCAAAAGTTATTTCTTAACCGGGCCAAATCGATGCTGTTCGCCGCGCTCGTACTCCTTGCCTTGTTGGCCTCGGGAGGTTGGGTTGCATGGCACAGGCGTTACCGTCGCATCTCAGAGAAAGAGCGGGAAATGGAAGAGGTGTTCGACGAGAAACGGGGCAACGCGCTGGAAGAGGTGATCGATTTGGCCAAGAAAAACGACAATTCATTCCTCCCCCGCTTCATGGAGTTGTTCCCTAATTTCACCCAAAATATCTACCTGCGCCATCCCAACCTGACGCAATCGTCTTTCCAGTTTTGCACGTATATCTTTCTGCATTTCTCGTCAAAGGAGATCGCGGAATGCCTCTTCGTGGAACATAAGTCGGTGCAAACAAGAAAAAACCGTCTTCGCAAACAATTGGGAATGCCCCGTAATACCGACCTGTATCAATACATGCGATGGCTGGATGAGCCACTCACCGAAAATTCCCCCAAGCCCTCCGCGTATCCCGAATTCTTTTAGTATCTTCGCGTTCTTTTGTATAACGATTGACAGACAGCAAATAACATGATGAATTTTGTGGAAGAACTCCGTTGGCGCGGCATGATTCACGAGGTCATGCCCGGGACGGAAGAGGAATTAATGAAAGGGCAAACGTCAGGCTACTTGGGCATTGATCCCACGGCCGACTCCCTGCATATCGGGCACTTGGTTGGCGTGATGATGTTAAAGCATTTTCAGCGCGCGGGACACACGCCGGTAGCGCTCGTGGGGGGTGCCACGGGCATGATCGGTGACCCTTCGATGAAATCGGCCGAGAGGAACCTGCTCGATGAAGCAACATTGAAGCACAACCAGGAGGCCATCAAGACGCAACTGGGCAAGTTCCTCGATTTTGAAAGCGATATTCCCAATAAGGCTCTTTTGGTGAATAATTACGACTGGATGAAAGAGTATACTTTCCTCAACTTCATTCGCGATATCGGTAAACACATTACCGTGAACTACATGATGGCCAAGGATTCGGTGAAAAAACGGATCAGCGGCGAATCGGGCGAAGGGATGTCTTTCACTGAATTTTCGTACCAACTCCTCCAAGGGTATGATTTCCTGCATCTTTACCGCGATAAGGGATGCATCATCCAGCTTGGCGGTTCGGACCAATGGGGAAATATCACCACCGGCACCGAATTGATTCGTCGCGTGGAAGGTGGTGAAGCATACGGGTTGGTTTGCCCCCTCATTACAAAGGCTGATGGTGGCAAGTTCGGGAAGACCGAGAGCGGTAACGTGTGGCTCGACCGCCGTTACACGTCGCCTTACAAGTTCTACCAGTTCTGGCTCAACGTGAGCGACGCCGACGCCGAGAAGTACATCAAGATATTTACCTCCCTCTCCCGCGAAACCATCGAGGCGCTGGTGGCCGAGCAAGAGTTGGCACCTCACGCGCGGCCTTTGCAGAAACGGTTGGCCGAAGAGATCACCGTGATGGTGCATTCTCGTGAGGATTATGATATGGCCGTCAGCGCGTCGGAGATCCTGTTTGGCAAGTCCACCTCCCAAGAGCTGCGAGCGATTGAC
>JBBACU010000298.1:0-3355 GCA_041656815.1 Proteiniphilum sp. | reverse complement strand
TGACTCGGAGTTTTTCGGACTTTGTCGTATTTCATTTGTGATAATTGATTCTTTCCTATCACAAAGATATGTAAAAGAGCGCTATAATAAACTATTAAATATAAACTCTAGTAAGTTTAGATTATTACTACTCTTGTTTAACAAAAATGTTCGTATATTCGCGAACAATAAGTGGTATGGGAACAGGAGTACGTGTGATAACAGGTAAAGAACAAAAGGTGATGGTTCGTGTTGCAAAAGCAATGGGACATCCCACGCGCGTTGAAATACTCCTGTTCTTGGCTTCCCGGGAGAGTTGTTTTTTCGGAGACATCCACAATGAACTCTCCATTGCCAAATCCACCGTTTCACGACACCTCAAGGAGTTGAGGGACGCAGCGTCATATTGATCGGGCTGGCGCGCTGCATAGCCATGGTGTTGGTATGGAACGACCTCGCGGGAGGAAACGATGAATACGGTGCCGGGCTGGTGGCATTGAACAGCATCTTTCAGGTGTTTTTTTACAGTTTCTTCGCGAGCAAGGCATGGGGCACACCCTGCGACAAGAACGCGTCCATCTCGTTCACGGCTTCGGGCAACAATTTCGAGCTGGCCATCGCCGTGGCTATCGGGGTGTTCGGGTTGCACAGCGGGCAAGCTTTCGCCGGCGTGATTGGCCCGTTGGTTGAAGTGGCGGTATTAATCTTGCTGGTAGGCGTTTCAAGGCGTCTTGAAGCGAAATATTACCCGCGTCGGTGAAATTTCCTGAAAACACGGAAAAGCAGTCGGAACATGAATCCTGCAAGGAGTAGCCCGATTCCCGATAGGACAACTTCAACCGGTAAAGCAGTAGCCATCATGATGCATCCGACAAGGCCGAGTACCGGTATCGTTTTGCCATAAAGCTGTTGGTTACGAGGTTGCCGAAGAGCCGCGATATTGGTAATGCTGTAATAGAGCAAAATAGTGAATGAGGCGGCTCTTACTATAAATTCAAACGATCCGGTTACCGTGATAAGTAGAATAATGATACCCGTGGCGATTATCCCCGAGTGGGGCACTTTGTATCGACCGTGAATCGTTTGAAAAAAAGCGGGCAGGTCGTTCCTTCTCCCCATCGCGAGCATCATCCGGCTAATACCTAAAATCTGGCTCAATAAAACTCCCAGCATGGCAGTTGACGCGCCTATTGCTATAACTACTCCAAGAGCAGGGGCTTCTAAGGCAGCCGCTACTTCTTGCAGAGGCGATGTGCTGCCAGACATCCTTGGGGTACCGATAACACCAACAGCCACGATGGACACGACCATGTAAAGAAGAATAGCCGATAGAATGGTTATTATAATTGCTTTCGGGATGGTTATCCCGGGCTCATGCACCTCTTCTGCCAGCGTTGCAACACGCGCGTAACCGGTAAAAGCAAAAAACAACAATGCGGCGGATTCGGCAATACCCGCTATGCCAAAGGGCGCGAACGGCTTAAAGTGGGCTTTTTCTATGTTGAGTATCCCGCTAAAAATCAGGTATGAAAGTGATAGTAGGGTGATAGTGACAATTATCCTGTTAAGCTGTCCGGCTTTTTTAATACCGAAACAATTTATAACAGTAAGGAGAATAACAGCACCGATCGATATAGCCCGGGGGGAAGCAACGGGTACCAACTGGTAGAAATAACTGCCAAAACCAATAGCAACCACGCCCGCCGCGGCCAGCTTGCTGATTAGGAACATCCATCCTGCCGAGAACCCGAAAAATGGGGTGAGCAAGCGATATCCATATTCATACGTTCCTCCTGAATGAGGATATACCGCCGCCAGCTGTGCGGAACTTAACCCGTTGAAGGAGGCAATAATCCCCGCGATAGTAAGTCCCACGATAAAGGAGGGGCCCGAAACGCTTGCCGCGACACCCGTCACGACAAAAATACCGGCTCCCACGATAGCTCCTATTCCTATTCCAACAGCGTCTTTCAAGGAAAGAACGCGGCTTAATTCCGTTTTGGTTCTGCTCATCGAACATGTAGAAATATTGGTCTTAAAATATGCCGTTAACTTTTGGAAACGGCGGCAGGAATGCTCATCACGGTCATTTGCATGTATTCTCCCGTCCAAATCGATGTCCGGTACGTTTCGTTCTGCGTCGTGTACGCTTCGATATCAAATACGAAGGGTTCTGGCCCGAAATCCTTGAATTCTACCTCAACCGTGGCATCAGGCGTGACTTCTATAGTTTGGTCTTGCCGTATGGTTGTTCCCGTGCAAGCACCCAAGAATAAAAAAGCGATAAACACGGTAAATAAAGTTTTGTTATTCATTGCTGTTTGTTTTTATACGATTGATATTCAGGTGATATACAAACGTACTAAAAAAATGGCACACGTGGCTACCTTTTTCGCTATTTTCGTGACTTTACTGGTTCCATGATATCAATATCGAGCACGTTCCCCTCCATGGGTGATCATCTCTTCCCGAACGCTTCCTTTTATCAAATTATTTATACCCTTTCTGTATTAGCAATGGGCGTGATCGTGCACCTTATATTATCGTATCTTCGCGTAACGAGAACAGGCTATAAAATTGAAAAGTGAGAACCTATCGTGACATACTCTGGTGGCACCGTTTCGAACGTTGAGAAACACAACGTTTGCCAAACTTTTTTTGGCACGGACGGTAAGCCTCGTCGGCGACGCGTTCACGTGGCTGGGGTTGGCGTTGCTTTCGTACCAGATTGATCCGAACCGGTCTGCTGCTATCTTGGCCTCTGTACTCACGATGCGCGTGGCGGCGTACATCCTTTTCTCCCCGTTCGCGGGCGTTATATCAGAACGTTTCAAGCGGAAGAGCATCCTCTGTATTACCCAAACCTTCCGGTTTATCGCGCTATCACTCATCTTCTTCGTGAGCACCGAAAATCAACTGTTCGTGTTGGTATTCCTGCTGAATGTTGCCGCCGCGTTCTTCACGCCTACCTACCGTGCGATTATTCCCCAGGTGGTTCCAAGAGAGGAGTACAGGGAAGCCAACGGATTTTCGACGGCTACCTTTCAGCTGTTAAACGTGTTTGGCCCCGCGTTGGCGGGCGTCTTTGCTCTTTGGCTCGGGGCAAAGGAGTTGTTTTTAACGAGCGCGTTCATGCTGTTTATCGGCGTTTACATTATCGTGGCTATCCCTTCGGAGGAATTGCAAAATGGGGTCGAAACAAAAAAGGTGACCTTCCGGACTGGTTGGCAGAGCGTGATCAAAGGGGTTCGTTTGCTTTTCGGCAACAAGATCCTGCGCTTTTCGTTGAGCATCGAGTTTGTTTCGGCCATCGCGGGCGCGTTGGTGCTGGTCAACACGGTAGGGTGGGTGAAAGACGCCTTGCAGCAAGACGACT
>JBBACU010000297.1:0-3361 GCA_041656815.1 Proteiniphilum sp. | reverse complement strand
CTTGAAACCCTCCAAGACATCTTCCTTCATGTTTTTAGCTGTCAGGAAAATAACGGGGATTTCCGAATTGATGGTCCGTATCTCTTTCACCAATGTCACGCCGTCTTTCTTGGGCATCATCACGTCGACAATGCAGAGGTCGTACTTGGTTTTCACGAATCCCTTGAAACCGGCTTCCCCATCGGGAAACAGATCGGTGTCAAACCCCTTTGCCTGAAGGTATTCTCTCAATAGCATGCCAAGATTCTCATCATCTTCACATAAAAAAATTTTTAATTTCTCTTCCATATCATTTTTGTGTTATTACGGGTAAACTAATTATAAACTTTGTTCCTTTGCCTAATTCACTCTCCGCACGGATCGTGCCGTTCAGGTCGTTCACGATTTTTTTCACGTATGCCAAGCCCAGCCCGAATCCTTTTACATCATGCCGGTTGCCGGTGTGTACGCGGTAGAATCGCTCAAATACTTTTTTTGCATCCTCCTTTCTCATCCCGATCCCATTATCTTCAATGGAGATCACGATTTTATTTCCTTCATTCCTCGTCCGTATCATTAACTCCGGTGGAACATCTTTTCTTTTGTATTTCAGCGCGTTGTCAAGAATGTTGAACAGCACGTTGGTGAAATGCATCTCGTCCACCTTGATGGTTGAATTCTCTGCTTGCAGGTCGATGTCAAGGGTACCTTCCAACTTCTCCACCTTCAGGGCGTGGGTGTTGGCCACGCTTACCACCAGGTCATTAGCATCGAGCTCCTTGATCTTCATCAGCGTTTTCTGCCTGTCAAAGAGCGACATGTGCAATACTTTCTCCACTTGGAAGCTTAACCGCTTGGTCTCGTCGTGAATTACCCCGGTAACGTGCTTGAACACCTCCGGCGATTTCAAGATCGAGGGGTCGCTGAGCATTTGCGATGCCAGCGAGATGGTGGACACGGGCGTCTTCAACTCGTGGGTCATGTTGTTGATAAAGTCGTTCTTCATCTCCGACAAACGCTTTTGCCTGAAGAGCGATACCACCGTGAATATGAACGTTAAAAGAAGAATGAACGTGAAAATCAGCGAGGGGATAAAGAAACTAAGCTCGCTATACACGTAATTCCTCTTCGTGGGAAAATAGACCCTTAACTGGTTCAGTTTCGCCGGTGGATCGGCCGGGAACAAGGTCTGGGTGTAGATCGCGTCCCTGTATCGGGTTGAGAAACCGGGAGACGAGTATACCACCTCGTTGTTGAAGTTGACCACTTGGAAACTGAATGGTTCATTCAGCCCGTTGTACGATAGCTCATAACGAATGTATTGCTCTACCTTGTTGAAGTCGATCCGCTCTTCGATCGGCACGTTGCTCGCCCGGTTCATGATCTTGAAGATCACCTCGTCTAACAACGAACGCTCGTAGAGGTAACGCTTCGAGAGAGACTGCTGCATATCGTATTGCGTCTTGGAGATGGTGCTGCTACCTTGGTTGGGCGACATGAACACCCTCTCGGGTTGATCCTTCGGGCGCAACGATTGGTCGCGAGTATTCAGCTCGATGCGCGATCTGCTTTCATCGGGAGGAGTGATGGCGGTAGCGGGTTGGTTGTACCGTGAATACCGGTTCTCGGACTCGATCATGTCCTGCTCCAGGTAGTCGCGCGTTTGGTCCTGCTCCAGATCTCTCATCACGTTGTACAAGCTCCTGTTGACCTGTTCATCGAACTGCTGAGTGCGCATGCCCATGCTCGTCCGCATGTATCTCACCTGCAAAAATAACAGCGCGAGAAACGCGGTAAGCATCACGACGGCAAGCAACCAGATTGTCGATTTTTTCATGCTCCTTTCGTTTTTTGTGACAATTTTATTTCAAAGATCGTCCTTTTGGATTAATAATTTAACAAATAAACGACTTTTTTGTTTAACATATCCTCTTAAAATTAAGAAAACACGAAAAAGTAGACGGTTCCAACAATAATTAAGAGAAAAAGGGGGCGAGAAAGCCTCTTTTTAGGATTTGTTTTAACGTGCGGTGGGCGCGGGGTCACGATACCCTTGGATCGCGGCTACCGCGATGGGTCAACCCCCTAAGGAGTGGCGAGCCCTTTATCCAATGGCTTTCGATCGATCCGGATGGCAATGTACTCCAACGCGATAAGGAAGGGCTGCCCTTTATCCCTGTTAGATAGCTCCCAAGTGGAAGCGCAGGTTGATGCCGGCATTGGTCACCGTGGAGGGGTAGGAGACCGATGAAACGAGCGGCCGATGGATGATTGTGTCGTAATAAGCACGCAACGTGAGCTTGCGGCTCAACGCGTAGTCGGCTGAAAGGCGGATGGAGGTGCTGCTCATGCCGCTGGTGGCTTGAGTGAACCCGTCGTCGATCCGCCGGATGAGCGAGCGCGACGTTTTGCTTGACACGTCCAGCCGGATGACCAAATCGTTGCTGAACGACTCGGCGGTGCGCGTTTCTTCTTGTGTTGCTTGCCGGGAGGGTCGCCTTCGATCTCGCGGTGGAGAGTTGGAGCCAAAGCCAATAATTCTATTGAAGTCGGCCACCCGGTATCCCAATCCCATAACCACGTCGTTCTCGTTGGTCTCTACCACTTGATAGGAGCCGATACTCAGGTTCAGCGCCCGGGTCTTGTTGAGGCGCAGGACGATGTTCATCCGGTTGTTCAACACGCTGTTTATCTCCACGAGGGGATTGAAGCTCTCCACGATGGAAACCGAAGGGATATCGAAGGGAGAGGAGGGGGTGGGGAGCCCGGTTACCGGGTCACGGGTAAAACCCAAGTCGCTTCCCTCGTGGAGCGGCACCCAGCTTTGAAACGACGAGTAGGAGCCCACCCGGTACTGTGACAGGTAGGCGTGGGAGAGGTGGAGAGACCGGAGGTGGTCCTGTAGCCTTGGCATCATCGTCATCAGGTTATAGGAGACATTCCAGTTGGGGAGGAGCGAGCGGATAGCCGGGAAAGGGGTGAGGGCTACCTTTTCGGGGTCGTGCCCGGTGTACGCTGCCAAAAAGGCGGGAATCAGCACGTCGGCCGAACGGGGGCGAATGGCTCCCC
This sequence comes from Proteiniphilum sp., assembly GCA_041656815.1. GTDB lineage: Bacteria > Bacteroidota > Bacteroidia > Bacteroidales > Dysgonomonadaceae > Proteiniphilum. Next base: position 313 of record JBBACU010000297.1, on the reverse strand, counting down.
CGCTGTTTTGAGAGGGCTGACCGCCCTGGCTGCCTTGATATTGTCCCTCCACGCGGGAAGCAACCGTTTTCCGGTAGGCGAGAAACCGCTCGAACGCCTTGGAGCGGTAGTTGTTACCGGAGTTCTTGCCTTCGAATGCCGAGGAGAGGGAGACGGTACTCATCGCGAAGCTGCCGCCGCGGGTCGTGGGCATCCCGTCGACCATGTACTGGAACTCCGTGCGCCGGTTATCCTCGTAGAGCGCGTGTAACTCCACGGTTAGTCCCCGCAAGGGCTCCAAGGTCGCGTCCACCCGAAGGTGTCCCGTTTCATT
>JBBACU010000296.1:0-3368 GCA_041656815.1 Proteiniphilum sp. | reverse complement strand
AAGGCCAGCAAAATGCCGTCGGGCCGTTCTTTCTCGATCACCTTTTCCACGAAATAGGGAGTGATGGGTAGGAAGTAGACAATATCGGCCACCCCTTCCGAGGTTTGTACCGTGGCGATATTGGGATTGATAAGCACCGTTTCGATGCCTTCTTCACGCATCGCTTTCAGTGCTTGTGCCCCGGAGTAGTCAAACTCCCCTGCCTGTCCGATCTTGAGGGCACCGGAGCCCAGTAAAACGACTTTCTTAATTGATTTATCCATTCTTCGTTACTAACTATATCTATTATTCTTTGTTATTTATCATTTACTTACGTTCCGCTATTTTATAGCTAAATATCGCGACTGCCACTATTTAGTTGACCCAAATCAATACATCATCACATTAGCATATTGGCACATTGGCATATTAGCACATTGGCACATTAGCACATTAGCATATCAAATCGGCAAAGATAACCCTTCTCCCCGGATAAACCGTGCTATGGTTCCGCGAACTCCCCCCAGTGCTTGATCGCGATATCCTCGGGCCCGATCCGGCAGAATGCCTTGATAAAAGCACTGGCCAACCGCGCGTTGGTGATGAGCGGGATGTTGTGATCAATGGCGCCGCGACGTATCTTGTACCCGTTGGTAAGCTCCCGTTCGGTGAGGTTCTTGGGGATATTGATGATCAGGTCGAACTTCCGTTCGGCAATCATCCGGTCGACCCTCGGCTCCGCCTCCTCGTCGGGCCATGCCACGCCGGTGCTCGCGACACCGTTCTCCTCGAGGAAACGGTGCGTCCCGCGGGTGGCATAGAGCGTGTAACCATGCTCTTGTAAGAGCCGGCAAGCGTCGAGCAGTGCCACTTTCGACCGGGTACCACCCGATGAAACCATGACGCTCTTTTCCGGCACGCGGTACCCTACTGCCAGCATTGCGGTGAGCAACGCGTCGTCGAAATGGGTGCCGATCGCCCCCACTTCACCGGTCGATGCCATGTCCACCCCCAGCACGGGGTCGGCCTTCTGAAGGCGGGTAAAGGAGAACTGGGGTGCCTTGATGCCGACGTAGTCCAGCTCGAAGGCTGACTTCCCGGGCTTCTCCACCGGGATCTCGAGCATCACTTTCGTTGCCAGTTCTATAAAATTTATTTTCAATACTTTTGAAACGAACGGGAACGACCGGGATGCCCGGAGGTTACACTCGATCACCTTGATGTCGTTCTCTTTTGCCAAGAACTGGATGTTGAAGGGGCCGGAAATTTCGAGTGCCCGAGCAATCTCCCGGGTGATCTGCTTAATCCTTCGTACCGTCTGCACGTATATTTTTTGCGGTGGGAACTGGATGGTGGCGTCGCCCGAGTGTACCCCCGCAAACTCCACGTGTTCGGAGATGGCATACACGATTAATTCGCCGTCCCGGGCTACCGCGTCCATCTCGATCTCCTTCGCCTCCTCGATAAATTCCGAGACCACCACCGGGTATTCGCTCGACACCTCGGTGGCCAGCGTAAGGAAGCGCTCCAGCTCGTCGCGGTTGGAACAGACGTTCATGGCCGCGCCCGAGAGGACGTAGGAGGGACGTACCAGGAGGGGGAACCCCACCTCGTTGGCAAACCCGTGAATCTCTTCCAGGCGGCTCATCTCTTTCCAGCGGGGTTGGTCGATACTTAACCGATCGAGCATCGAAGAAAATTTGTGGCGATCTTCCGCGTTATCGATACTGCTTGCCGAGGTGCCCAAGATGGGTACTCCTTCCCGGTGGAGCCCCACCGCCAAGTTATTGGGGATCTGCCCTCCCACGGAGAGGATCACGCCGCGGGGGTTCTCCAGCTCCACGATATCCATCACCCGTTCGTGCGACAGTTCATCGAAGTAAAGCCGGTCGCACACGTCGTAATCCGTCGATACCGTCTCGGGGTTATAGTTGATCATTACCGAGCGATATCCTGCCTCGCGTACCGTGTTGAGCGCGTTCACCGAGCACCAGTCGAACTCCACGGACGAGCCCACCCGGTAGGCCCCCGACCCGAGCACGATCACCGAGCGATGATCTCCGGTGTATTGCACGTCGTCCTCGGTGCCGTTATAGGTAAGATAAAGGTAGTTGGTGCGCGCCGGGTACTCCGCCGCCAAGGTATCGATCTGTTTCACCACCGGGCGGATGCCTTGTTGTTTCCGGTAATCCCGGAGTACTGCCTCGTCCATCGGGTGGGTCATCCCTTTTTGGAGGGCTCGGGCCACTTGCAAGTCGGAAAACCCTTGCTGCTTGGCACGGCGCAGTAATTCATTAAAAAGAGCCTGTTTTTCGTCACGTGCCGCGTGGTTTGCAGCTGCATCGTCCACGGGAACCCCGTTACGATGCAGGGGGATCGATTCCGGTGGAAGAGCTTCGAGTGCCTCGGCGGTATCCACGATATCGCGCAACCGCTGCAAGAACCAGCGGTCTATCTTGGTTAGCGCGTGGATTTGATCGATGGTATATCCCTCCCGGAAAGCCTTGCTGATCACGAAAATTCGTTGGTCGGTAGGTTCTTGGAGTGCCTGGCCTACTTGGTCTATTTTCAGTTCTTTATTCTCCACGAAACCTTGCATCCCCATTCCGATCATGCGGAGCCCTTTCTGGATGGCCTCCTTGAAAGTGCGGCCGATGGCCATGATCTCGCCTACCGACTTCATCGAGGAGCCGATCTCCCGGGAGACGCCGCTAAATTTCCCGAGGTCCCAACGAGGGATCTTCACCACGACGTAGTCGAGTGCCGGCTCGAAGAAGGCGCTGGTAGACCCGGTGACCGAGTTCTTCAGGTCGAACAACCCGTAACCCAACGCAAGCTTGGCAGCCACGAACGCCAGCGGGTAGCCAGTAGCCTTCGATGCCAAGGCAGAGGAGCGGCTCAACCGCGCGTTGACCTCGATCACCCGGTAGTCTTCCGATGCCGGGTCTAACGCGTACTGCACGTTACACTCTCCCACGACGCCTATATGGCGCACGATCCGGATAGCCAGCTCCCTCAGCTTATGGTACTCCGTGTTGGAGAGCGTTTGGGAGGGAGCCACCACGATGCTCTCGCCGGTATGGATCCCCAGCGGGTCCAAGTTCTCCATGTTGCAGACGGTGACGCAGTTGTCGTACCGGTCCCGCACCACCTCGTATTCAACCTCTTTCCATCCCTTCAATGATTTCTCGATCAGTAACTGTTCGGAATAATTCAACGCTTTACCCGCGAGTGCTTCCAGCTGTTCCCGGTTGTCGCAAAAGCCGGAGCCGAGCCCTCCCAGCGCGTAGGCTGCCCGGACAATCACCGGGTACCCCAAGCGATCCGCCCCCTCCAGGGCGCCGGCAACGGTGGAGACAGCCACGCTTTGTATGGTCTTTACATCGATC
>JBBACU010000295.1:0-3385 GCA_041656815.1 Proteiniphilum sp. | reverse complement strand
CAAGCCCAACCCGTTGGTGGGGGCGGTGGTGGTCCACGGTAACAAGATTATCGGTGAGGGATACCACAGGCAATACGGGCAGGCTCACGCGGAGGTGAATGCCATCGCCGCCGTAAAAGATCCGGCATTGCTGCAGGCCTCTACCCTTTACGTGTCGTTGGAACCCTGCGCGCACCATGGAAGGACTCCCCCCTGCGCGGAACTGGTTATTGCTAAAAAAATCCCCCGGGTAGTTGTCGCCATCCGGGATCCCAACCCGAAGGTATCCGGCAAAGGAATCCAGATGATGCGAGAGAACGGGATCGAGGTGACCGTGGGCATCTTGGCAGAAGAAGCGCGTGAGCTAAACAGGATCTTTTTTGTCAACCAGTTGTATGGCCGTCCCTACGTGGTTTTGAAGTGGGCGCAGAGCAGGGACGGCTTCATGGATCGTTTTCGCGTTTCGCGCGAAGAGGCACCCGCCCGCGTATCCAACGACCTAACCCACAGCATCGTCCACAAGTTTCGCACGCGGGTACAAGGAATCTTGGTGGGAACCAACACGGCACTGCTCGACAACCCCCGGCTAACCGCTCGCTACTGGTTTGGCGACGATCCCACGAGGATTGTTATCGATCGGGCGAACAAGATACCAGCCGATTCGGCGCTTTTCGACGGCTCAGCCCCCACCCTCGTTTTTACCGCGTCACCTTCCCCTGAAAAATCGGGGAACGAGCGGGTAAAACAGGTTGAAATAGACTTCACAAAAGATGTCATCCCGCAAGTGTTGAGCCGTCTGCACGATGAAAAGATCCATTCGCTCTTGGTAGAAGGGGGGAGGCAACTTCTCTCCTCCTTCATCGAAAAAGAGATGTGGGACGAAGCCTACGTGGAATCGTCTGCCAAGATGCTCTTCTCGGGAATCGAAGCACCCGGTATCATCGGGAGCGTGGTAGCCACCCGGAACTACCTGGATTCCACACAGCTCCATTTAAAGAATAAAACAACTCGAAATTTTCTTTAAATATTCATTTTAATATGGTTAAAGAGAAAAATCTTCCTACTTTTGCATAACTTTAAAGTGGTGTACAATATTTTTGAAACAAATGATATCTAAATATTTCCCCTTGTCCTTGGCGATTGCCTTGAGCCTGTTGTTGTTTGCCTCTTGCCTTGGTTCATCCGACCGCGACATTGAATATTCACCCGATGCCCAGATTTATGCCTTTTCATTGTCTTCCAGGGCCGACACCTTGAACCTGTTGAACGGCACTGCCTTTACCATTGATCAAGTAGCAGGCAAGATCTTCAACAAAGAACCCCTCCCTTACCTGTTCCACGTGGACAGCGTGGTGATCAGCATCACGGGATCTCCCTCGTTATACAGCCCTTTCACCCAGATACAGTTCACGGTTGAACCGAACAACCCGGCCGGGGAAGATAGCACTTACTTTTGGAACCAGTCCGACTCGGTTGCCGTCAACCGGCTGCTAAAGATCACGACAACCGCGCAAGACGGGGAAACCAAAAGAGAATACGATTTCCAGCTGAATATTTACCAGCAAGACCCTTACATTCTATCGTGGGGGGAGGGACCGAGGGCAACGGATTATCTTCCCGTCGCACCTACCGATCAGAAGACGGTCGCGTTCAACGACCGGTTTATCACCTATTACAAAAGTGGGACCACCGTGGGAGCGGCCTCCACGGCGAACGACGATGCCACAACCTGGAACGCCGCTACCTTATCCACGCTTCCTTCGACCATCCGGTTCAACTCGCTACTTGCCTCGGAAGAGGCAGTCTACGCTCTCGATGAAAACGGCGACATGTACGGATCGGATGACAGCGGAATTGTTTGGAGCAGGATACCCACAGAGCACGCCGTGCAAGCGATCTACGGCACACTCCCTTCTGCCACCAACGGGATTATCTTGGTAGCAGTGAACGATAACGGCACGCTTCGCTTTGCCCTGACCGACGATTTTTCAGAAATTCGGCTTATGAACAGTATCCCCGCTGGAATGCCCATATCCGGGTTTACCTCCGCGAGCGTGGAGCACCCTGATTCTTATTCTGCGCGGTACCTCGTACTGGCTGGCGGGCTCAGGGAGAACGATACCCCGAACAATGCCGTCTGGCTCCTGCAAGAGAAGGATGATAAGATCACGTATCCTTCCGATTCGGCTACTATCTCCACAACGGGGAGTAGCCTCTTTTATTACGACAAGCGCCTCTACCTGATGACCCTGTCACCCGGGGAGGAGATGAACTCGTTCCTGATTTCAGACAATTTCGGGTTAGAGTGGACAGCAGCGGAAGAGAACCAAGCGTTCCCGGAGGGTTTCACCCCGCGGACAAACGCGACGGTAATAACCGAGGATAACAATATATGGGTATTCGGCGGAATATCCTCGACCCAAACACAACTCGTTGACGCGTGGAGGGCACAACTTAATAAATTTGCACTGGATTAAACATTCGCCTTGCCGATGCATACTTTATGGACTGGTTTCACGTTAAAAGAAGAAGAGACGAAATCAATTCGAGCAACGGAGAATGAATGTTTACCCGCAAAAAATTTGTGCCGGCGCCTTGGCCTTCCTGCTATTTTGGGCCCTGTCCTGCGTGTGGCTCTTCTCGCAAGAGTACAAGTACGAGGTAGGCGGTGCCGTCGGCATATCGTCCTACATGGGCGACGCCAATAAAACCAAGCCTTTCCTTCACCCGGGAATATCGGGGGGGGCTCTGTTCCGGTACAACCCCGACTTTCAATGGGCAATCAAGGCAACCCTCGCGGGAGGATCGGTATCAGGCAGCACGAATCATGCCGGCAACCGGTTCCCCGGAGAGCAACAACAATCGTTTCAGCGATCCTTCGCGGAGGTTGGCTCGCAAGTGGAGTTCCATTTCTTCCGGTATGGCCGGGAGCAAGAATACTTGGGAACAAGGCCTTACACGCCCTACTTGTTCGTTGGCGTCGGGGTAACCCTCGCCGAGGGCGATAAATCCTTCTTCGGGGCAAACGTGCCCTTTGGGGTTGGGTTTAAATACAAATTAAAAAATAGAATGAATATCGGGGCAGAGGTCTCCACGCGAAAACTGTTTAAAGATAACTTCGACGTGGTGGAGCATCCTTCGGGATGGAGTTTAAACGCTCCTTTCGGGATCGAGAGCAGCCCCCTGAAAAATCAGGACTGGTATTCGTTTGCAATGATTTACCTGACATGGGATTTCGGGTTACGCCACGACCCCTGTCGCTGAATCTCATCACTTAGGAAAAAAAAGATGTCGCTAATTGACAATATCGACCACACCCGTCTTCCCGCCCATGTAGCTATCATCATGGACGGAAATGGCCGTTGGGCAAAAAGCCGGGGCTTGGGAAGAGGGGAAGGACATAAAG
>JBBACU010000294.1:0-3412 GCA_041656815.1 Proteiniphilum sp. | reverse complement strand
CACGCTTGTCGGCAGCATAGGCGCGAAGTTCCTCTTTTCTTTTCTCGTATAGTTCTTTGACTTCCGGGAAAATAACGAACGGGTTGCCCGGGTCTCCTCCCAGGTTCTTTATGGTTTCATCAAAGTCGGCCCCCGCGGCGCTTAACGGTTGTCCGTGGGTAGACACTTGGCATTCAAACGAGGTGCAATCCGCGGCCAATGCCCCTTTGCCCATGACGGTGTCACCGATAATCAACGTGGGTTTCCCTTTCATCGCCTTGGCCTCGGTCAGTGCCTCCCGAATCTCGTCCACATCGTTACCATCAATCGTGATCACGTGCCAGTTCCAGGCCTCGTATTTTTTCGCGACATCTTCGCTGGTGACCTCATCGGTCGTGGTAGACAGCTGGATCGCGTTGGAGTCGTAAAACATGATTAAATTGTCCAACCCGAGGTGCCCCGCCACACGGCCCACCCCCTGGGATATCTCCTCTTGAACGCTCCCATCGGAAATAAAGCTATAAATAGTATGGTCCATCACCTCGCCTAATCTTTGTTTGAGGAACTTGGCGGCGATGGCTGCTCCCGCGGCAAACGCGTGTCCTTGCCCCAACGGTCCCGATGTATTCTCAACCCCTCTCTCCAGATCGATCTCGGGATGGCCGGGCGTGGGACTTCCCCATTGGCGAAAGTTCTCCAGATCCTCTAACGTGTACTTGCCGCTCAAACAGAGTACCGAATAGAGCATGGCCGACATATGTCCCGGGTCTAAGAAGAAGCGATCGCGCGACTCCCACGTGGGATTATCGGGATCATATTCCAAAAACTCCGAAAAGAGGACATTTATAAAATCGGCCCCACCCATGGCCCCGCCCGGATGTCCGGATTTAGCTCTCTCTACCATTGACGCCGAAAGAATACGGATGTTATCGGCTGCTTTGTTCATTAATGCGTTGTCGTTCATAAAAAAAAGATATAATATAACGGTTATTGTATCCAGGGTATTTAATGGAGCGTGTATCCATCCCTGAGAACCTTTGATTTACTGCAAAGATAGCTTTTTTTTTGCTATCGTTGTCATCTAATAGGTGATATGTTCACTAAAATCAGTAATTTTACCGGGCAATATCGCGCATATGGCAGGGGCAAGCCGTCGGTTCTTCCTGTTCTTGGCATGGTTGGACCTGCTCGGCTATCGACCCGCTCGGTCATCGACATGATCGGCTATCGACCCGCTCGGGCGCGATCGCTGTTAAATAAAAAAGACAAAACCTTAGAGACAACGAGGTATGGGATTAAGCCGCAACAAGATAAAACTGATTCGATCATTAAAGGAAAAGAAATTTCGTGACGAGCATCGCGCCTTCGTGGCAGAGGGAGATAAGTTGGTATCCGACCTGATTGTTTCCTGCAGGTGCCGGCTGGTGGCGGCCCTTCCTGAATGGATAGCGGGCCACCCCGGCATCAACGCGGAGGAGGTAATAACGGCCACCCGGGAAGAACTTAACAAGGCCACGCTTTTAAAAACCCCGCCCCGGGTGATCGCTGTCTTTCATCGTCCTGAGCATGACACGCGGGAGTTTAACCCGGCCCATCGCTTATGCTTGGCCCTTGATGGCGTGCAAGACCCGGGCAACCTGGGTACGATCGCCCGGGTCGCGGACTGGTTCGGTATCGAGCATATCATCTGCTCACCCGATAGCGCGGACTTCTACAACCCAAAAACGGTTCAAGCCACGATGGGCGCGTTGGCACGCGTGAAAACCATTTACACCGACCTTCCCGGCTTCTTGCGGCAAAACACGCGCGTGCCTGTCTATGGCACATTCTTGGATGGCTCGAACATCTACACCGAGGAGCTTTCCGACTCCGGCATCATCGTAATGGGAAGCGAGGGAAGAGGGATTAGCGCCGAAACAGAAAAACTAATCGCCAAGCGGCTCTTTATTCCTAGCTTCCCGTCGGGGAAACGCGCCTCGGAGTCGCTTAACGTGGCAACAGCCACCGCCATCGTTTGTTCTGAGTTCCGTCGAAGAAAAGGTGAGTGAATGGCGAGAGCAGCTACGGGGAGCACACATGCGTACACGTATGAGGGCACGGCCACGGGCAAAGGACAATGAATGAGGCGGGTATGAATGGGGCAGGCACAAAAAAATCACGTATTGGGAAAATACGTGATTACCTAAAACAAATCTTATGAGAATGAAAGGTCCCCATGCAATGGGACCAGGGTGGAAAACGGGACTCGAACCCGCGACCTTCGGAACCACAATCCGACGCTCTAACCAACTGAGCTATAACCACCATGTTGATTTCTGGCTGCAAAGATACACTTTTTTTATCATATCGCATCAAAAACATGCAATTTTTTGAATATAAAAAGAGAGAATAGCCTCCTTGAAAAAAAAATTGTATATTTGTATAAGATAGGGCGCGTCCGGAAAACTGTGAACAAGCACCCGTTTTCACGCGGCTTTCACTATCTTTGCATAAGATAGGATGCGCCTCGTCAACGTTCAAACAAGCTTGACGTTACGCTCGGCTTTCACTATCTTTGTATATGTATGTGCCGTGCCTCGGGTACCCGAACAGACGTGCAAAACATACCTTGTACCGGAAAAGCGGAAGCTTGCCTCTTCCCTTTACGACTCGCAAGATTGTTGCTAAAATAAAAAACCGAAACAGAATGGAGACCAAGAGAATTAAATTATCCATATTAGGTATATCGTTCAGTCAAGTACAGGCGGGGGCCTATGCCCTGATTTTTGCCGAGGAAAATGGTATCCGCCGTCTCCCGATCGTAATAGGCACCCCGGAGGCCCAGTCCATCGCGATTGTCATGGAAGGCATAAAGCCTCCCCGGCCCTTGTCGCATGACCTGATCTGCTCCATCTGGCGAGAGTTAGACATACGGCTACGGGAAGTGGTGATTTACAAGTTCGAGGACGGCGCGTTTTTTTCCGAGTTGCTGCTCGAGCAAAACGGCAAAGAGTACCGCATCGACTCCCGCACCTCGGATGCCGTGGCCTTGGCCATCCGGACTCACTCCCCGATATATACTACCCCGGAGATCATGGAGAATATGGCGATCGTGTTCGACGAGCAGTCGTCGGTTGCCGCTTCCGACCCTTCTGTTAGTGAGGAAAAATCGGGAGAGGAATTGACCAACCTCCGCCTCGACGCGCTAAAGAATCGTTTAGAGGATGCCGTGAACGAAGAAAATTACGAGTTGGCAACCCGTCTACGCGATGAGATCAACCGGCGAGAAAACAGGTCTTGAGAAGATGCATGACCCGAGATGTGAGATGTGAGATGTGAGAGACAACCGGTCTCGGGAACGAACAGATCCTGAAAATACAACAGATGGCCGATACCCTATTTTATTGCCCCGATATCCTGAAGAGCCCGATACTCCCCGAGCAAGAGTCGCTAC
>JBBACU010000293.1:0-3439 GCA_041656815.1 Proteiniphilum sp. | reverse complement strand
AAGGAGAGACAAACAGTCATGTTCTCGGCCACGATGCCCCCCAAAATACAACAGCTGGCGAAAACGATCCTGCGTGACCCGGAAGAGATCACCATCGCCATCGCCCGCCCGCCGGAAACCATCTTGCAGTCGGCCTATATTTGTGAGGAGGCACAGAAAATAGGGATCGTGAAACACCTCTTCAAAGAGAAGAAGCCCAACAAGGTGCTGCTCTTCTCCGGATCGAAGATGAAGGTGAAAGAGATTGCCAAAACATTGCACCATATGGGGCTCTCGGCCGGGGAGATGCATTCCGACCTGGACCAGACGCAGCGAAATCACGTGATGCACGAGTTCCGGAACGAACGGGTGGATATTCTCGTGGCGACCGACATCGTGTCGCGTGGAATCGATATTGACGATATCACGCTGGTGATCAATTTTGACGTGCCCTACGACGTGGAGGACTACGTCCACCGCATCGGACGAACGGCACGTGCAGGAGACACCGGGATGGCCATCACCTTCGTGGCCCCTGACGAGCAATACCGTTTCTCGCTGATCGAGAAATTCCTCGAGAAAAGCATCTACCGGATACCGGTACCGTCAGAACTGGGCGAAGCGCCGGAATACAACCCGGCTCGAGATATCCGAAGGAGAGGTGCTGCTGCCCGCTCAGGAAGAAAAGGAGGGGAAAAAGGAGGCGGAAGAAGAAACCAGCGCTCATCGGGCCGATCGGGAGAATCGGAAAGAACAAGCGGTGAGGAAAGAGCGCCGCGAGGGAAGCGTTCCGAACGGCCTGAACGATCAAAAAGGCCAAGGAGGCCCGAGGGAGCGGAAGCAGCCGAGGGAGCGGAAAACAAGCAAAGAGCCGATCGACCCGAGCGATCAAAGGGTTTCAACAACCCGGAAGGAACTGAAAACGTCGAGAGGGTAGAAAGGTCCGAAAGATCAGAGCACCCGGAAAGATCAAGAAAATCAAAACGATCCGGAAAACCAAGAAGCCAAGAGGGCTCACGAAACGAAGGAGAATCACGGGCGAAAGAGGTATCCCGTCAAGAGGGGGATGCAACCAGCCCAGGGGCTTCGCATGGTAACGAACAGAGCACCGGGGAAAGACAAGCATCACGCAAGAAACATACGCGGCAGGGACAAAAACCGCGCGCGAGACAAGAGGGCACCTCAAAGCAAGGTACATCCCGATCGGCTGAACCAAGAGCACCCCGCGAACGACGATCGGCCGAGCCGTCCCGTAAAAGAGAAGGTGCGCGAGATAATCGTTCCAAGGCATCGACCGATACCCGGGGTGACGCGAAGAAAAACGCTGCAGCAAGCAAAGGGCGCGCACCAAGCAACAAACGGGTGTCTAAGCCCACCCACCCCGCCCCGGCCTCCAAGCAAGAGATCACGAGCGATAAGCCCAAAAAGAAGGGTTGGAGCTGGTGGCCATTCGGAAAAAAATAGCGAAGCCGGTCTGGTAACACCCAAACCGGCCCCGGTTAATCGAGCATATAGCCTCCCGCTCAGACCGCGGCTAATTCTGCTTTTTGCTCTTGCTGAACAATCTCCATCCCGCGCAGGATAGCCTTCTCGTTCATGGGAAGAAGCTTGTGATGCCGCTCGGGGAGCGACTCTTTTAATCCCTTCATCACGTTCTCGAGCGCCACCATGGGAACGATCTTCAGCAACCCTCCCAACACGATCATGTTGAATACCTTGGTATTATTCATCTTCATGGATTCATCCATCGCGTCCACCCGGTAAACGTTGATATCCTCCCGCTTCACCTTTTTCTGGATGCCGTAACCGTCATAGATCAGCACCCCTCCCGGCTTCACTTTCTCTTCGAACTTATCGAGCGACGGCTGATTCAGCACGATGGCGATGTCATACCTGTTCACGACCGGGGAGCTGATAGACTCGTCGGAGATTATCACCGTCACGTTGGCAGTACCCCCTCGCTGCTCCGGCCCGTAAGCCGGGAACCAGGAGACCTCTTTATCTTCCATGATGCCCGAGTAGGCAAGTATTTTCCCCATGGACAACACTCCTTGTCCCCCGAAACCTGAAATCACTATCTCTTGTAACATGCTGCCTCCTTTTTACACGTTCTTCAAATCGCCCATCGGGAACACGGGGAACATGTTCTCCACCATCCATTCATTGGCCGCGGCGGGAGTCATCTTCCACCCCGCGTTGCAGGTCGACACCACCTCCACGATGGAGGTACCTTTCCCCGCCATCGAATTCTCGAATGCCAACTTGATCATCCTGCGGGTCTTCTTTACTGCCGCTGCCGTGTGCACGCTAACCCGCGTGGCGAGGCACACGCCGTCGAGCATGGCCAGCAGATCCAGTATCTTGAGGGGTCCTCCCATCGTCTCCACGTTCCGCCCACCGGGACTGGTGGACGTAACCATGTTGCCCAAGGTGGTGGGCGCCATTTGTCCTCCCGTCATTCCATAAATACCGTTATTAATGAAGACGATGGCAATATTCTCCCCGCGGTTGGCCGCGTGGATGGTTTCGGCCGTACCAATCGCGGCGAGGTCGCCATCTCCCTGGTAGGTAAACACCATCTTGTCGGGCAACAGCCGCTTGACCGCGGTAGCCAGTGCCGGCGCGCGTCCGTGTGCCGCCTCTTGCCAATCGATATCGAGGTACTTGTATGCGAATACCGCGCACCCTACCGGGGCGATACCGATGGTTTTCTCCTGCAAGCCCAGTTCCTTGATCACTTCGGCTATCACCTTATGTACCACGCCGTGCGAGCAGCCGGGGCAGTAATGCATATGGTTGTCATTCATCAGCTCCGGCTTGGCATACACCAAGTTTTCGGGACTCACGATCGTATTTACATCCATTCTCTATCAGATTTTGGGATTATTCAAATTAATTGTTCCAGGTTGCCGCGCGCGGTATCCTGTTATCCCCGCTATGCCAGATGCCCTTCGCGGGGTATCCGCCGTGCCGGGTACTTTATTTTCTCCTGTTTTTTCTCGGTATCCGGTAGATAAGATAAAACAGCACCGCTGCCCCCGCGAAATACCAAGTAAGCGTCATATCCTTATCGGTAGAAAAATAAACCACCAGCGTCGCGATAAACGCGAGCAGGAAAAGCAGTAAAAACAGATTTTGCAAGTTACGATTCATGTCGATAAGATTTTCATTCGTGAATAATTTTCTCTTTTAACGCGTCAAGTACTCCATCCGGGGTAGGCACGATGCCGCCCAGTCGCCCGTAATGTTCCACGGGAACCTTCCCGTTCACCGCGAGCCGCACGTCCTCCACCATCTGTCCCGCGTTGAGTTCCACGGTAAGCATCCCCTTTACCTGGCCCGCGTACCCGTTCAATACCTTGGACGGGAAAGGCCATAGGGTGATGGGACGAACCATTCCCACCCTGATTCCTTCTTCTCGCGCCATCTCGATGGTTTTCATGCAGATCCGGGCGGCGGA
>JBBACU010000292.1:0-3457 GCA_041656815.1 Proteiniphilum sp. | reverse complement strand
AGTTTATCGACCTGTATTTCATTGTCGAAATGGCCAATGTTGCAAACAATGGATTGATCCTTCATCTGCTTCATGTGCTCTATCGTGATCACGTCGCGGTTCCCGGTGGTGGTAACAAAGATGTTGCCCTCTTTTACCGCCTCTTCCATCGTGGTTACCTCGAATCCTTCCATCGCTGCCTGCAACGCACAGATGGGGTCAATCTCGGTGACGATCACGCGCGCACCGTAGGAACGCATCGACTGCGCGCATCCCTTCCCCACGTCGCCATAACCCAGCACGACCACCACCTTCCCGGCAATCATCACGTCGGTTGCTCGCTTGATACCATCCGCGAGGGACTCGCGACAGCCGTACAGATTGTCAAATTTCGACTTGGTGACCGAGTCGTTCACATTTATAGCGGGGACAAGTAACTCGCCCCGCTCCATCATTTGGTACAAACGATGCACCCCGGTAGTGGTCTCTTCGGATATCCCTTTCATCTCGGACACTGCCCGGTGCCACCGCTGGTTGTCTTCCCTCAAAATCCGGTTCAGGGTATCCAAGATCACCTGCTCTTCACGATTCGAGCCTTTCCTATCTATCGTGGAGGCATCCTCCTCGGCGCGATATCCCATGTGTACCAGTAGCGAGGCATCTCCGCCATCGTCCACGATCAAGTGCGGCCCTTTCCCGTCGGGAAACCGCAAGGCCATCTCGGTGCACCACCAGTACTCCTCCAGCGTCTCGCCCTTCCATGCAAATACCGGCACCCCGGCAGCGGCAATGGCAGCGGCCGCGTGGTCCTGCGTGGAGAAAATATTACAGCTTGCCCACCGCACATCGGCGCCCAGCTCCACCAACGTTTCGATCAGAACCGCTGTCTGTATCGTCATATGCAGCGAACCCATTACACGGGCCCCCTTAAGCGGCTTTTCCGCGGCGTATTTTTTCCGTATCGCCATCAGGCCGGGCATCTCGTGCTCGGCAATATTTATCTCTCTCCTCCCGAAATCGGCCAACGTGATGTCTGCCACCTTGTAAGGGAGCGAAGAAGAAAAGTTCGTTTCCATCTTGATTTTCAGTTTTTTGATTTATCTATTTTTAAGTGTACAAAGTTACGAAATTTATGGAATCTTCCTACCTTTGATTTTGAGAAAGGGGTTGAAACTGTTCTCTTTGAAACGGAATTGCTTTCGTTTCAGCTTGGTGACAGCGAGTGAAAACAAAGCGTCTCGCGTTGGCGAGCGCGGCACCCCGGATATTTATTTAAAATAGTTGCAACAATGAGAAGAACATACCTGCTAGCAATGTTTGCCGCCATGTTTTTCACCATGTGCGCACAAGGTACGAAACAAGATCAAGGAACATTAACGAAAGAACAGATGACAGTACGATATAACGCCTTAACACCGGAAGAGAAGAGAGTAATTATCAACAAGGGAACGGAAGTCCCTTTCACGGGCGAGTATTTGCATAACGAAGCCGCGGGCCTTTACCTCTGCAAGCTATGTGATGCCCCACTCTACCGGTCCGAGGATAAATTTGACGGGCACTGCGGGTGGCCCTCTTTCGACGACGAGATCGATGGGGCGGTAAAACGAGTACGGGATGCGGACGGTCGGCGCACCGAAATCATCTGCAATAATTGCGGGGCTCACCTGGGACACGTTTTCTTGGGCGAGGGATTTACTCCCAAGCAGACCCGCCACTGCGTGAACTCGGTATCGATGAAGTTCGTGCCGGCTGAGACCGAAGTAAAAGACGGGGTTGTTACTGCTTATTTTGCCTCGGGCTGTTTCTGGGGTACGGAGTACTTCTTCACGAGGGCACCGGGCGTGAAAAAGACAGCCGTCGGCTTCATGGGAGGACACGTTCAGAACCCCACCTACGAACAGGTATGCCAGAAGAACACCGGCCACCTCGAGACAACCGAAGTGGTGTTCGACCCGCGGGCGACTTCCTACGAAGAGATGGTGAAGCTTTTTTTCGAGACGCACGATTTCACGCAAACCAACGGACAGGGGCCGGACATCGGGCCGCAATACCTCTCCTGCATCTTTTTCACGAGCGCGCGGGAACGAGAGATTGCCCAAAAATATATCGATATTCTCTCTGAAAAAGGGTACCAGGTAGCTACCATGCTCAAGCCTGCCGCTACATTCTGGAAAGCGGAGGGGTACCACCAGCAGTATTACGACCACAAGGGGGGAACACCGTACTGCCACGTGTACAGGCAGATATTCTAAGGGACGATTTTTTAAAATTTCACTTTTTGATTAAACATTCCAATTATTTATGCGTTTAAATGATGACGTTTAAATATAACCGGCTGTAAAGTGAAAGCCGAAATTGTTTAATTATAAAAAAGAAAATTATGAAAACGATTCGTTTACTATCAACGATTTTGCTAACGACTACCCTCCTGTTCGCGTTCGCGGCATGCGATAACGTGAGCGATGCTGACATCCAGAACGACGCGCAAGAGTTACTAAACGCTAACCCCGATCTAGCGGGGGTGGTGGTATCGGTTCAAGACAAGGTGGCGACCCTTACCGGGATCGTGAAAGATGAAGCCACCAAGACATACGCCGAAACGACCGTATCGGGCGTGCGAAATGTGCGATCGGTGATTAACCAAGTAGATGTAGTTCCACCAGCACCGGATTACACTACCCTTGACACCAACATCAATGCTGGCCTTGCTGCCGCGCTTGAAGGCTACGAGAGTGTAAACGCCACGGTACGCGATGGCGTGATCACGCTCACCGGTGAAATCAAAGAAAGCGAACTCCCCACGCTCATGGAGCGCCTTAACGCGCTACAGCCCGTGGAAGTGGTAAATAACACCACGGTCAACTAAAAGCGAGATCCTTGAACAGGAACAAAACAAGAAAGAGACCGGTCGCGCACTGCACCGGTCTCTTTTTTTTGAATAAATATCTTTATACTATCAATTGAAAAAGAACTCAGCATCTATTTTCATAGTTATCTTTATATCAGGGTTAACTAAAAGTGAAGAGGAAGTATACTTCAACACGATTTTTGATGAACCCTTAATTCGTACCTCATCAATAACTGCCTGAAAAAACTCCACACGGTTTATCCTGTCTGCTGCAAATTTTTCATTTTCTGTTAATGTATTAGAGGGAGCAAAAGGGAATTGTCTAGCCGGGGTACTGGCTAGCGAAATAGAAACATCTTTCAATTCTATCCCTTCCTCGTCACCGATACCCTTTAATTCGATAAATGTAGAGGAAGACACGGGGACATCTGCACCTACCAACCACTTATTATATTGGCTGACACCCGGGAAATCGGCTAATTTAAACTCAATTTCACGACTTTGAGCAACATTTGCAGGTGAAACCAATTCCGGAAAAGTCTTTTCTGCCGAAGTTTTTATCTCGCCGGGAAGGTCCCCTGGTTTTTTGTCACCACCGCAAGCAGTGAATAAAATTGCTATAGTTAGCAA
>JBBACU010000291.1:0-3460 GCA_041656815.1 Proteiniphilum sp. | reverse complement strand
GAAGAAGCGGTGTTTTTATTGCAAGGATATGCCGGCACCGGAAAGTCCTCCTTGATAGGAAGCCTGGTGCGGACCATGAACTTTTTCCGGCAAAAAACAGTGCTGTTGGCCCCGACCGGAAGAGCGGCAAAAGTGTTTTCCGGTTATGCCGCGCAGCAGGCATTTACCATCCATAAGAAAATCTACCGCCAACAAAAGTTTGGCGAGGGAACGCCCCATTTCTCCCTTTCCGAGAACCTTCACAAGCATACCCTTTTTATCGTGGATGAAGCATCCATGATCAGCAACGAATCTTCCGACTTCTCTGTTTTCGGCACGGGGCGACTGCTTGATGACCTCATCGAGTATGTTTATTCCGCCGAAGGATGCCGGATGATGCTGATCGGTGATAACGCCCAGTTGCCCCCCGTGAAACAAGAAAATAGCCCTGCCCTTGATCCGGAAGTACTACGTTCTTACTCGCTTCGAGTGCAGGAGGCCATGCTCACCGAGATCGTGAGGCAAGCTGATGAATCGGGGATACTTACCAACGCGACAGCACTCCGTGACGCGCTCCGTTTCCAGGCCACCGATGATTACCCCCGGTTGTTGGTGAACGGCTTCCCTGACGTGGCGCGAATCACCGGAATGGAATTGATCGATGAAATATCCGACGCCTACCGGAGAGATGGCATGGAGGAAACCATCGTGATATCACGCTCCAACAAACGGGTGAACGCCTACAATAATGGTATTCGGAACAGGGTGCTCTACCGTGAGGAGGAGCTTTCCTCGGGAGATATTCTAATGATCACCAAAAATAATTACTTCTGGGTGCAAGAGTTCGAGCGTCTTGATTTTCTTGCGAATGGAGAATTCGTGGAGGTGACGCGCGTGAGGGGAGAAGAAGAAATGTACGGGTTTCGGTTTTGCAACGTGCTGCTGTACCATCGTGATTACGATATCGAGTTCGAGGCTAAAATCAACATTGACGTGCTGCACACCGAGGTGCCGGGCCTAACACGGGAACAGGGCGACCAGCTTTTTACCCGCGCCATGGAAGATTACGCGCACCTCTCCACCAAGCGAGCACGCTATAAAGAGGTGAAGGCAAACCCCTATTTTAACGCGCTCCAAACAAAGTACGGGTACGCGGTTACCTGCCATAAGGCACAGGGAGGGGAATGGAAAAATGTCTTCTTGGATCTTGGCTATATCCAAAAAGCGAACTTGGGTGATAACTTTTATCGCTGGCTTTACACCTCCATCACGAGGAGTACCAAAAAGTTATATCTTGTAAATTTACCCGACGATTTTGTGGCGCGTTCTAAATAATGATTACTTTTGCAAGTGACGAGAGTGGCAGATGTTGTTTATAAAGCTGCCGCGCTTGAAGTTAGATGTAACAAATGGATGGATGTTGGAGAAAAGAAAAGGATATATTGACCAACTTCTACGGGATTTGAAGTTGTTGGAAGAGAGGATATCCACTGTCAGGGATAGCGACTCGCTGCCTTTCTCGTTCTTCAGGGAGTCGTTCGATAGAATCCAGGAGATATATAGAACATTGCACCTGTTGGAGTTCTTGCAGATCGACGACATGAGGGGGCAGATGGAGCGACTGGTTCATTTCCTCTCGGAAGTAGAAAACAAGGATGCCCGGGAAGAACCCGAAAAGGAAGCGGTGGTGTCCGCTATAGCCCCAGTGGATGATGAAAGAGTAACGCTTGCCGAAGCCGGTGAACCCGATGAACCTATCGAGGCCACTGACCTGGTAACCGGGGAGCGTGGAATGGTACAGGAGGAGGTTGTAGTCCCTAGGCCTGGCACGCGCGGCATTGAATTTCCCGAGTACAGGAACCCGAGAGCCCACGAGCATGCCTTGGTCTCGAAAGCGCCGGCCTCGGAACGCCCGAGCACCGCGAACGAGGAAATTCCTATCCCAAGTTCAACACGCCCGGAGCAAAAAAATGTGGCTGCCGTGCCGTTGCCCATCGAAAAAAAACGGACTTTCAACGAACCGGCTTTCGTGGAAGGAAAAAGAGCCTCGCTCAACGATGTGATCCCCTCGCAGCCCGCGGTGGTGGACTTGAGACGAAGGATCAGCCTGAACGATCGCTTCCTTTTTCAGCGAGAATTATTCGGGAATAGCCGCCAAGAGATGGATCACGCCATGGAACAGCTGGGCAAGCTGCGGACATACGCGGAGGCTGAAACGTACTTGCGAGAATCGCTTTCCTTGGACCCGGAGAACGCCACGGTGAGTGATTTCCTTCATGCTATCAAACAGGGGTTCGAGTAACGAAAAGAACGAACGATGGGAAAACTGTTTGTCGTGCCTACCCCTATCGGCAACTTGGAAGATATCACGTTGAGAGCGCTCAGGATATTGAAAGAGTGTGACCTGCTACTGGTGGAGGATACACGTGTGAGCAGCGTTTTGCTGAAGCATTTTGGCGTGGAAACGAGAATGCAGTCCCATCACAAGTTCAATGAACACCGGGCCACGGAGCGTCTGGTGGAGCGGCTCAAGGGCGGTGAGACGATCGCCTTGATTTCCGACGCGGGCACGCCGGGTGTCTCTGATCCCGGTTTTTACTTGGTGAGGGCATGCGTCCAAGCGGACGTGGAGGTAGAGTGCCTGCCCGGTGCTACCGCCCTCGTGCCGGCATTGGTGGAATCGGGTTTACCGGGCGACCGGTTTTGTTTTGAAGGGTTTCTCCCACCAAAAAAAGGGAGGCAAACGCGGTTTCGTCAGCTGGCAAGCGAAACGAGAACCATGATTTTTTACGAATCCCCCTACCGGGTAATTAAAACACTGACCCAGCTAGCAGAAAATCTGGGAGAAGAGCGGGAAGCGTCCGTTTCTCGAGAGATTTCAAAACTTCACGCGGAGACCGTGAGAGGGACACTTCGAGAACTGGTAATTCACTTCACGGAACGTGCGCCGAGAGGAGAGTTTGTTATCGTGGTGGCGGGGTTGGATGGAGAGAAATTCAAGTAGTCTAAGTTTACTGATTAAACATTCATTTTTATGAAACGAGTATGGATTTTAGGGATGGCAGCGGGACTTATCGTCTCGTGTACCAATGTAAGGGAATCGAAAGAATATAAAGATCTTCAAGCTCAACGCGACTCCCTCCTGATGCAGTCGGCCGAGGCTGAAACGGAGGTAGCCGAGATGATGTCCGTGATCAGCGAGGTAGAGGCCAATTTCGAGCGCATCCGGGAAGCAGAAAAGTACATCTCCGCGCAATCTGCCCAAGAGGGTGAAATGCGCCAAGATGCCAAGACGCGCGTGGGTGAAAACTTCAAGATGATCAACGAGATCATGCAGCGCAATAAAGCACAGCTGGAAGAGTTGAACAAAAAGTATAGTGGCAGCGGCCGGGAGCTTGCTTCGTTGAAAAACACGATTAGCAGGCTCAACCGTGAGATGGAAGAGAGCGCGGGACGTCTGGCCGAGTTGCAAACGGAACTG
>JBBACU010000290.1:0-3463 GCA_041656815.1 Proteiniphilum sp. | reverse complement strand
TTTAGGCTATCCATTTTGTTTTTAATCAATTAGAACTACAACTTATTTATTATTTCATATAAATATCAACAACATGAGAATTGTAAGCATTTTAGGACGCGAGGTCTTAGACTCAAGAGGAAACCCAACCGTTGAAGTAGATGTGCTAACCGAATCGGGCGCTTTCGGGCGCGCGGCTGTGCCTTCTGGTGCTTCTACCGGAGAAAATGAAGCACTGGAGCTTCGCGACGGTGATAAAGGACGCTACCTTGGAAAAGGGGTGTTGAAAGCAGTTGCTAATATCAACGATATTATCGCACCGGCGCTAATTGGTGCTAACGTGTTAGAACAAACCGAGATTGATGCCAAGTTGCTCGAACTGGATGGAACGAAAACCAAGTCGAACTTGGGTGCCAACGCGTTGCTGGGAGTATCCCTCGCGGTGGCCAAAGCGGCTGCCAGCTACCTCGGCCTCCCGCTCTATCGCTATATCGGTGGAACCAATACCTACGTGTTACCCGTCCCGATGATGAATATCATTAACGGAGGCTCGCACTCTGACGCTCCCATCGCGTTTCAAGAGTTCATGATTCGTCCCGTGGGCGCCAACTCCTTCAAAGAAGGATTACGTATGGGTACCGAAGTGTTCCACGCGTTGAAAAAAGTGCTTCATGATAAAGGACTGAGCACGGCAGTGGGTGATGAGGGCGGTTTTGCTCCCAACCTTGCCGGTGGAACGGAAGAAGCATTGGAGTCGATTCTCACGGCTGTGAAGAACGCGGGGTACAAGCCCGGGGAAGACGTGAAAATCGCGCTTGACTGTGCCGCTTCAGAGTTCTACGTGGACGGCGTGTACGACTACAGCAAGTTCGAAGGCCCGAACGGGAAAAAACGTTCACGCGAAGAGCAGGTAGCCTTCCTGGAGGAACTGATCACGAAGTATCCCATCGACTCGATCGAAGACGGTATGCACGAGAACGACTGGGATGGCTGGAAACAGCTGACCGATAAGATTGGCGACAGGTGCCAGTTGGTGGGTGACGACCTCTTCGTGACCAACGTGGACTTCCTCGAGAAGGGAATCAAAGAAGGATGCGCTAACTCCATCCTCATCAAAGTAAACCAAATTGGTACCCTTACCGAAACGCTGAACGCGATCGAGATGGCTCACAGAAACGGGTACACCAGTGTAACCTCACACCGCTCCGGCGAAACCGAAGATGCTACCATTGCCGATATCTCGGTGGCTACTAACGCCGGACAGATCAAAACCGGTTCCTTGAGCCGCTCAGACCGTACCGCCAAGTACAACCAACTTCTCCGTATTGAAGAAGAACTGGGCGACCGGGCCGTGTACGGGTACAAGAAGATCAAGTAAATATTCTCTCACCATTTTACGTGGAGAAACTATCTTCTTTAGAAAAAACCATCCTTCGGGATGGTTTTTTGATTTATAGCCGTTGAAAGGTGTATTGTTTCGCTCCCCGCATGGGTTTCGAAAAGAAAATCTCTTATATTTGTAAAATATTAGTCGCGGCTTTGAAAACCGTGATCACGTGCCAATTCATCTTCATCCCGCACGATAACTATGCAGATGCGGAGTAACAAAAGATCAACGATGAAACAAATTCATGCACTTCTCGCGGCAGTATTACTATCTATTACCGCTGTCGCCATGGAACCGCAACGGTTCAATAACCCGGTGATTGGAGGAGATATGGCCGATCCGTCGGTGATCCAAGTGGGGGACACCTATTACGCGACCGCGACCTCTTCGGAGTGGGCTCCTTACTACCCGGTGTTTACTTCAAAGGATATGGTTAATTGGGAGCAGGCAGGGCATATCTTTGATGAGAAACCGGAATGGACCTCTCACTCTTTTTGGGCTCCCGAGCTTTTTTACCGGAACAACACGATGTATTGCTATTATTCGGCACGCAGAAAAACAGACAACACCACCTATATCGGGGTAGCTACGGCACCAGGCACCTCACTGTCATTTACCGATCGCGGCCCCATCATCGAGCTGGGTAGCGAGGCCATCGACGCGTTTATCATAGAGGCGGAGGGGGATCTTTATATTACGTGGAAAGCATACGGCCTTGACCCGCGTCCCATCGAATTGCTTGGTAGCCGGTTATCGAAGGATGGCTTACGCTTGGAGGGCGAACCGTTTTCATTGCTGAAAGACGACGATGAGGTTGGGCTTGAAGGACAGTACCACTTCAAACAAGGCGATTATTACTATATTATCTATTCAGCAAAGAGCTGCTGCGGCCCCGGGAGCGATTATGATGTACGGGTAGCACGGTCGAAGCAATTCAAAGGTCCTTACGAGAAATACGCCGGTAATCCCATCCTTTCAGGGGGTGAAGGGGAGTTCCTCTCCGTCGGTCACGGTACGGCGGTGCCAATTTCAGAAGGACGCTATGCATACTTGAGCCACGCGTATTTAAAAGGAGACGGGTTTTACTTGGGACGGCAACCGGTATTGCATGAGTTCGTGGTAAACAACGAGCAGTGGGTTGAATTCACGACCGGACAATACGCGGTACGAGAACAGTTTGTCCCGATCAAAGGGGCCGTTCAAAACGCGGTACCCGATTTTCATGACGATTTTTCGGGTAAGGCACTGAAAGTCGACTGGACATGGAACTATCCTTTCGCTGAGATCGACGCGAAGTTAGAGGGAGGTAACCTCTGGTTGGCCGGCTCTCCGGTTGGGAATCATGCCACGGGAACCGCGCTCTGTCTCCGTCCCACCGCCACCGACTACAGCTATGAAACCAAGATCGTGAATACCAATGCCAGTTTTAAAGGGTTGACCATGTATGGAGACGATCAAAATTTGATGGTCCTCGGTTCGATGGATAACCGGATTGTGGTTAAATCCATTGAAAACGGTCTCGAAACAATCCTGTTCAGTACCGAGTTTGAAAGTATTTTTCCTTCTTTGAAAATAGAGGTGGCACGAGGACGCCTCCTTACTTTCTTCTTCAGTGAAGATGGAGAACGGTGGACACGGGTAAATGAAGCCCCGATAGATGCATCCTTTCTGGTGCGATGGGATCGAGTCGCTCGACCGGGGTTGATTCATAACGGTGACTTTAACGAGCCGGCCATCGTCGATTACTTTACATTGATAAACCGGTAGGGAGAGAGGCTCTAGGGCTCAAGTAACCGGGTGAACGAAAGTGATCCCGGTTTCCATTTACAATCTATCATCCCATACATTTCTGTAATCAGTTCGCTCCTCGCCCCCCTGCAGGGAGGCGACTCCCTCGAAATAGTTGCTTGACCGTACTGAACGACAGCCCCCCCCCGGACGCAAGGTTTGACGCTCGTGGCTATATTTGCATTCATTGACTTCTTTGTTTCGAGCCAACAGTTATTTGGTTCTTTTAATAAAAACCCGAAAAGCATTAAATTTTCATAAATACCTGAGTTGTTGACTGCCATTAGCTTTTATATTGTATATTTATGA
>JBBACU010000289.1:0-3482 GCA_041656815.1 Proteiniphilum sp. | reverse complement strand
GGCGAACCCATCGGGGGCTTCCCCGAAGTAGACAGCCGCCGGCAAGGAGGGTTGATGGACGTGGCGCCGGCACCCGATTTTCAAACGAGCCGGATGCTTTACTTCACCTTGGCCGAACGGACTCCCCAAGGATCGCTCACCGCGGTAGGCAAAGGAAGGCTCTCGGACGACGAAACAGCGATCGAGGATTTCCGGATCATCTTCCGGGCGATCCCCTATTACGACAACAGCATGCACTTCGGCAGCCGGCTGCTGTTCGACGCGAAGGGGAACCTCTTTGTCTCTACCGGCGAGCGGTCCGACTTGGCTACCCGCCCCAACGCGCAAACACTGGATAACGGCCATGGCAAAGTGCTCTATATCACTACCGAAGGGGAACCGGTGGCGGGCAATCCCTTTATCAACACCCCGGGCGCCCTCCCGGAGATTTACAGTTACGGGCACCGTAACGCGCAGGGGTTAGATATTCATCCGGTCACGGGCGACCTATGGCTAAACGAAATGGGTCCAAGGGGAGGCGATGAGCTGAACCTGATCAAGCCGGGACTCAACTACGGGTGGCCCACCATCACCTACGGCATCGAATACAGCGGCGAGATCATCGGGCAAGGCATCACCCAACAGGAGGGGATGGAGCAACCGGTTTACTACTGGGACCCGGTACTCTCTCCGAGCGGCATGGCATTCTATAGCTCCAACGCGATCCCGGAATGGGAAAATAACCTCTTCCTCGGCGGAATGAGCAGCAAACACATCGCGCGGCTGGTGATCAAGGACAACAAGGTCATCGGTGAAGAGCGTCTTCTCGAGAACGAGAACCAGCGCTTCCGGGACGTCGGCGACGGGCTCAACGGCTCCCTCTATGCCGTAACGGACGAAGGCCGACTCTATCGAATCGGCCCGAAAAAATAGCAAATCGTTACTCGTTTGGCGTCAAGAAGTGCACGGCCAAATCCAAGACCTATAGCTATTTCGTGGGGAACCCGTCCGATGCAATAGGCGTGACCTGATAAGCTGTTTGAATATTCGCGTTAAGCCAAATGAACAGAGCCAAGCTTGCTTGAGCTATGTCATGGTGAGCGAATATCTAACTTTAGTGAACGCAGCGAGTTATTTATCAGGTAGCATATAAATCGTGGACGGGTCACGAAATAGTGGAAGTCGTAAGATTTGGCCGTGCACGTGTTGAGACATCCCGCGAACCCGTGGGTTAACTTTCCGCGGCTTCCCTCAGTTGCTGGATATCGAGCTTCTTCATGTTCATCATCACTTCCAGCACCTTGGGGGAGCGCCGCATGAGCTTGTCGATGGTGGCGGGGACAATCTGCCAGCTCACGCCGAACTTGTCCTTCAGCCATCCGCACATCCCCTCTTCGCCCCCCTCGGAAGAGAGCCGCTCCCAGTAGGTATCGATTTCCTCTTGCGTGCCGCACTCCACCACGAGCGACACCCCCTCGTTGAAGTTAAACGAATGGGGATAAGAGCTATCCATGATCATGATCAGGTAATCGTTCACCATGAACTGCCCATGCTGTATGTTCCCGGGCGTTTCCCCCTCCTCGCCCGTGTACCTGCTCAGCCATTTTTGTCCCGAGCCGGGAAAAATCGACAGGTAAAAATCGACCGCCTCCTCGGCCCTGCCGTTGTTCTTGTCCACGAACATAAGGGTAGGCACCATTTTCTGGATAATATCCTTCTCCTCGCCGGTGTAGAGTTGCCACGTCATCCCGAAACGATCCTCCACCCACGCGTACTTCTTGCTAAACCTATACTCGTCCAACGGCATCAGGTCCTTTCCGCCATCACTCAGTTTGCGGTAGATCTCCTCCACCTCCGCTTCATCGGTGCTCAGATACATCAACGAGATGGTGGGCGTGGGGTTAAACATATCCCCGCCATTCAGCAACATGATCCTTTGGTCATTTACCGTGAAAACCACCACCGCTTGGTTTTCATCCACCACCTTGGCATTCGGGAAGGCAGACACGTAGAAGTCGGCCATCACGCGCGCGCTGTGATTGCACCATATGCACGGGTACATTGATTTGTTCATAATACATCTCCTTTTTTATATTTTTCTCCGGGAACACCCATCTCGATTCTATAGCGCGCGCTTCGTTGGAGCATGCCAACCACGTCGCGGCGTGGAACGTCCGTCCGGGGCCTTGAACTCCTACATCCGGTAGAGCAGGTACCACTCTTCGATCTCTTCGTCGGTATACGCCCGGGTAATCGAGAAAATCTCCTTGGCGAACTCTACCGCGCTGGTACCCGAGGCAGTGACCACCTTGCCGGATTGCACGGCCGGCACGTCCACGTAAAGCGACTCGCCCTGGTAGTCGGGAACATACTCCTTGAGGTAGTTCAGCCCGTTGCTGGTATGGGTCACCTCTTCCAATGCCCCCAGTTGGCCCAAGTAGGTGGTAGCCGCGCATATAGCGCCCACCGCCATCCCCTCCTCGAGGAATTGCTTTACCAGGCTTTCTATCCCGGTAATCTTCTGCTCTTCCCAGGGCACGCCGCCCGGCAGGATCAGTATGGCATTCTCGTCCACCTTCACCTCTTTCTTCGACATATCGGGACGTATCTTCAAGCCGCCGGCGGAGACCACTTTCTTCCCGTCGAGGGAGAACGTGGCCACTTTCGCCTTGCCGGAATGGATAAGCCCGGGCATCACGTACGCTACTTCCCAGTCAATAAAATCGTCAAATAGAAATACATACACGGTTGGTTTCATCATCACGCGGTTTAACAGGTCATTTTTTATTATTCTTTTCCAAACACGTTATTCACCTCCTCCACGGGGGCGTTCACGCGCCATTTATAGTGTCTCGACGGGGCTATTCCACCCTATCGAAGGAATTGCGCCACACGATTTTTAAAAAGCGAGGCGGCCTCTCTATCGATGCCGCGCGCTAATAATTAGCTGTGATCTTTAAAAGCTAAACTAATAATTAAACGTAGATCGCCGTTAAATTGTTTGCGTTTGTACTGATTTGTTTTAATTCTCCGCCTTTGAATCATCTTCATCGTCGAGGGCGGCTTTTATCGCTTCCCTCACGGTGGGATACCTAAATGAAAATCCCTGGCTGACAATCTTTTCCGATGAAACGGGGCTGCCCTCCAGCACCATTCCCGCCGCCTCGCCCATGAAGAGGCGCAGTAGAAATGAGGGCACCTTCGGGAAGAAGAAGGGACGGTTCATCTCCTTGGCCAGCGCGTGCATGAACTCCCGGTTGGTGGTATGCCCGGGAGCAGCGGCGTTATATACCCCGCGGGTCGCGGTATCCTCGATTGCCTTGAGGTACATTTGGCAGAGGTCATTGATATGGATCCAGCTCATCGTCTGCTTCCCGGTACCCAGCGGCGCTCCCAACCCGAACCGGGTGGGTAGCACCATCTTTTTAAAGGCTTCACTGTCCCTTGAAATCACGAACGAGGTCCGCAAGGCCACCGTCCGCACGTCCAGTTCCTGTTCAAAC
>JBBACU010000288.1:0-3491 GCA_041656815.1 Proteiniphilum sp. | reverse complement strand
TAACTTTTGAATAGTTGGATGGTAAAATCTGCTATTGTGTTATAAAAAACGATAACCTGGAAAACGGTTTTCATGTGCAAGGCTCAACTAAAAGAAGGAGAAACCGATGGATACTACAAACAATCTAGAGAACGAAAAAATACCTGTGAACGAAGAAAAAACCGATAACATCCCCCAATCCGAGACCGATTCAGGGAGAAAGGAACAGGATTTAAACGAACGGGTTAACACCGATAACTACGAGGCGCGGACTGAGGCCGCGGCTCTGCCGCTGGAAACTGGTGGATCAATAGAGACTGAGCCGACAGAAAATTCCGTGCAGAAAAATGTAGACGAAGAGAATCCGTCTCCCGAGGAAAGCGCTCCCATCGAAAGCACGGGCGATGAGATCACCCCCGAAGAAGCTACTCCTGAAACGGGAGCTGAGGAGAATGCCCCCCTCGAAGTTTCTCCCGAAGAAGTTATTCCCCAAAAGGCTGCCCCCGACGAAATTGTATCCGAAGAGACTGCCCCCGCCGAAACTGTTTCCGAAGAGACTGCTTCCCTCGAAATTACACCGGAAGAAATTACACCGGAAGAAGTTGCTCCGGAAGAGGCTGTCTCCGAGGGAGTTATTCTCGAAGAGGTTGTCCCGGGAGAAATTATTCCTGAAGAAGTTGTCTCGGAAGATATTGTTTCTGAGGAGGTTGTCCCGGAAAAGAGTGATTCTTCGGTAGGATTGGATGACGCGGAGACGGACCATCCCGAGGCAGCTGATGACGACGACTCCCCATCCATTGATTACGACTTGGAGGATGCCACGGAAGAGGACGAAGAAGAAGAGGACACGGAGGAAGACAATCACGAAATCAAGCCGGGTGACCTTGATGCCGTGTTAGCGCCGATTGAAGATATCGTACAGCGGCTGCGCGAATTGTACGCTTCGGAGAAACTGAAACGGAAAGACATTGAAGAGTATAAAAATCAGTTTTACCGTTCGTTACGGGATGAGATTGAAAAACAAAAACAAGCTTTCCTCGCGGAAGGAGGGGAGGAAATCGACTTCATAGCCAACGAGCCGGCGATTTATGCCGAGGGCAAAGAATTCCTTCAGAAGATTAAGGAGAAACGCGCCGAGCTGGTGGCAAAGGAAGAGGCCCAAAAGGAGCAAAATGTTATCCGCAAACTGGCCATCATTGACCAGATAAAAGCCCTTACCGAGTTACAGAGACAGGAGGATTTCAATAAAACCTACCAAGAATTTAAATCGCTACAACAAGAGTGGAGCGATATAAAACTGGTTCCACAAGCCAAGGTCAACGAACTCTGGAAGTCCTACCAACGCTACGTGGAGAAATTCTACGATTTGGTACGCATCAATAACGAGTTCAGGGAATACGATTTCAAGAAAAACCTTGAAATGAAGACTGAACTCTGTGAAGCGGCCGAGAGGCTCGATCAAGAGCCGGACATCGTCTCCGCGTTTCATCAGCTGCAGAACTTGCATCAGGAATGGAGAGAAATTGGGCCGGTCTCCCGCAAGGAGAGGGAAAGCATCTGGAACCGGTTCAAGGAAGCATCCACCCTGATTAATAAAAAATACCAATCGCACTTCGAGAGCCTCAAAGAACAAGAAGATAAAAACTTGGAACTGAAAACCGCGTTGTGTGAAGAACTCGAAGCCATCGATTATAGCCAGATTAAAACCATTAAGGACTGGAATAGCAAGGTGAAAGAGGTTCTGGAGATACAGTCGCGATGGCGGCAGATCGGTTACGTGCCCAGGAAATGGAACAGCAAGATATATAAGCGGTACCGGGCCGCGTGCGACTTCTTCTTTCGTTCGAAAAACGAGTTTTATAAATCGCTCAGGGAAGAGATGGAAGAAAACCTGAGGAAAAAGATCGCGCTTTGCGAGCGAGCCGAGGAACTCAAGGATAGCACCGATTGGAAGACCACCACGAGGGAGATGATTGATATCCAGAAAGAATGGAAGACCATCGGGATCGTTCCGCGCAAGCATGTTGATAGTATCTGGAAGCGCTTTATCGCCGCGTGCGATTACTTCTTCGATCAGAAGAAAATGCACACCTCTTCGCGTTACGAGGAAGAAAACCGTAACCTGGAGGCCAAAAAGGCCATCGTTGAATCGATCAAACAGCTTGACGCCTCGCTTAGTGCTGAAGACGCGTTGCCCGTGTTGCGGGAACTAATGGATGAATGGCACTCCATTGGGCACGTGCCGTACCGGTTGAAAGATCGCGCGTACCGGGAGTTTCACGAAGCATCCGAAGCACAGTTCGACCGGTTGAATATTGACAGGGCCGACCGCAAGCTCGAGTCCTTTAAAACCAATATTTCAGACTTGGCGCGAACGGGTAACTCGCAAAACCAATTACTTCGGGAAAGAGAGAAATTGATGCGCCAGTATGACCGTATGAAGAACGAACTGCAGACCTACGAAAATAATATCGGCTTCCTCTCCGTGGCATCTAAGAAAGGAAATCATCTGCTGGACGATATGAACCAAAAAATGGAGCGGATAAAATCGGAACTCGAATTAATTATTCGTAAAGTAGAGGCAGTGGACAAGGAGTTGTGAGAATAAAATCAAAGCAAACACCAGTAATAATTAAGCGGCCGGATTCCCGGTCGCTTTTTTTGAGCGCCCATAACATCCTGTTTTACAGTTTTGAAAACTTTTAGATACATTTTTTATATTTTTTGATACGAAAGTTTTAAAGTATTTGAATAAAAAAACGTTATTTTGAATCATCCACGTGCCACGATAAATAAAAAACAGTTACTGTATGCAACCAATTGTCGGATCATTGAAAAAAATATCACGCCAACTCATTGTTTTGTCGTTCTCGCTGCTTGCCATGATCCCATGGAGCGCTACTTCTAACAGCGATACAGGTGACGATGGGAATATCACGGCGAGGCTTGTGCCCTTGGCAGACCCATTTATCTTGTTGCACGAGGGCACTTACTATGCCTATGGCACCGGTGCGGCAGATGGGATTGAAGTGATGATTTCCGATGATTTGAAAAGTTGGAGAAGAGCGGCGAGTCCCAAAGACAGACTGGCACTGCATAAAGATGATTCATATGGCAACAAGTGGTTTTGGGCACCGGAAGTGTACTATATCAAGGAAAAAGAGAAGTTCTTCATGTATTACTCGGCGAACGAGCATATATGCGTTGCCACCTCCGATTCACCCTTGGGGCCGTTCGTTCAAGATGAAAAGAAACCGATGTTGGAGGGCGAAAAATCCATCGATAACTCCCTCTTTATTGATGACGATGGAACCCCGTATCTCTTTTTTGACCGCTTTAATGACGGGCTCAACATCTGGGTTGCCGAGTTGGAAGAAGACCTTATGACCATTAAAAAGGAAACATTGCACCCGTGCATCCACGTCTCGCAGGAGTGGGAGAAAGTGTGGCCTCGTGTTAACGAAGGGGCATTCGTGATCAAGCACGAGGGAACCTATTACTTGACCTATTCA
>JBBACU010000287.1:0-3492 GCA_041656815.1 Proteiniphilum sp. | reverse complement strand
GTGGTTTCTGCCGAAGGGATACGGGGCATTGTCCCCAAGAGATACCTCCCCAATACCAACGAGTACTACGAAAAGAGATGGTTTACCCCCGGATGCGACCTCGCCGGTCGCATGATTGAAATGGATGGCGAGGAAGTACCTGTTTCGCCCAACGGAACTATCTTCCGCACCCCGTTTGGCAACTTCGGAGTGGAAATTTGCGAAGATCTATGGATGCCTATTCCTCCCTCGTCTGAACTGGCGATGCAAGGAGCTGAATTGATTTTCAACCTCTCCGCAAGCAACGAGCTGGTGGGCAAGCACTCCTACCGCGCATCGCTCGTGACACAACAATCGGGCCGGTGCCAGGCGGCGTATATTTATGCTTCGGCCGGCGTGGGCGAGTCGACTACCGATATGGTTTTTTCGGGATCGTGCCTCATCGCGGAGAACGGCGCTTTATTGGTCGAATCGGACCGGTTCTCGCTGGAAAGCGAAGCAGTTATCGCCGATATCGATATCGAGGCACTGCGCCACGACCGGATAAAAAACAGCAACTTCGAGGTAGCGGCATCTGACAGCGCGACCGTGGTAGATTGCCATATCGAGCCGGTTACTACCGACCACATGTACCGCGCATTCAACCCACACCCCTTTATCCCCTCTTCCGAGGATAGCGAAAAGCACCTTTCCGAAGTATTCAACATACAAACCCACGGACTGGCAAAGCGACTGGCACATACCGGCATACGAAAAGCGGTCATCGGTATTTCAGGAGGACTGGATTCCACCCTGGCGCTGTTGGTAACCATGAGCGCGTTCGATCGGTCAGGGCTTCCCCGTGAAAACATCCACGGCATTACCATGCCGGGGTTCGGCACCACGAATAGAACATATGATAACGCGATCGCGCTCATGCAGTCATCGGGTATAACCGTGAAAGAGATACCCATCGCGGATGCCGTAACGCAACACCTTCAAGATATCGGGCACGATATCAACAACCACGACGTGACCTACGAAAACAGCCAAGCACGGGAACGGACACAAATCCTGATGGACTACGCGAACAAAGTGGGGGGACTGGTCGTGGGCACCGGGAACATGTCGGAATTAGCACTGGGATGGGCCACGTACAACGGCGACCACATGTCGATGTATGCCGTGAACACGGGCGTGCCGAAAACGCTGGTCGCCACGCTGGTTCGATGGATTGCCGACAGCCGGATGGATGAGGCGGAGCGAGACATTCTGCACGATATCCTCGATACACCCTTCAGCCCCGAATTATTGCCGGCCGGCGAGGATGGAAGAATAGCCCAAGAAACGGAACATTTCGTTGGTCCTTACGAGTTGCACGATTTCTTCTTGCATCGCGTACTGCGCTACGGAGATACCCCGAAACGCATCCGCTTCATGGCCGAACAGGCATTCACCGGGAAATACTCTCCCGAGGAGGTACTGAAATGGTTAAAAGTATTTTACACCCGTTTCTTTGCCCAGCAATTCAAACGATCCTGCCTGCCCGACGGCCCGAAAGTGGGGTCGGTGAACCTTTCACCGCGGGGTGACTGGCGCATGCCCAGCGACGCCTCGGCAACAATTTGGTTGGAAGAATTGGAAAACCCCTTGTAGGCTATGGTTGTTTCGAGTTAAAAAACAGGCTACCAAGAGAGAATAATTGAGAAACGAAATCACGATGCAGCAACTTGTATCCCTATTTACCGCGTATACCGGGAAAGCAACCCCCACCGTGGAGGCATTGCCTTCGTCCGGTTCCAACCGAAGGTATTACCGGCTCACCCGAGATGGTCAATCGCTGATTGGCGTTCACGGTGAATCGCGTGACGAGAACCGGGCGTTTATTCACTTGGCACGCCACTTTCACGAGAAAGGGCTCCATGTCCCGGAAGTACTTGCAGTCTCCCACGACGAGATGTTTTATATCCAACAGGACTTGGGCGACACCATCCTGTTTGACAGCATCAAAGGGGGTAGGCTCACCGGGGTATTCAGCCACGATGAGAAGGAGTTGCTGCACGAGACCATCGCCATGCTGGCCGACTTTCAGGTGAAAGGGGCGGAAGGGCTCGACTTTAATGCTTGCTATCCCCTGCCCGAGTTCGACAAGCGGTCGGTCCATTGGGACTTGAACTATTTCAAATACAATTTCCTGAAAACCACCGGAATGGATTTCAGGGAAGACTTATTAGAGAACGATTTCGAGAAGCTGGCGGGGGACTTGTTGCACGATGAATCGGACACCTTCTTGTACCGTGATTTTCAATCGCGTAACGTGATGCTGGTGGACGGCGCTCCTTACTTCATCGACTTCCAAGGAGGCAGGAAAGGCCCCGTCTATTACGACGTGGCATCCTTCTTATGGCAGGCGAAAGCAAATTTCCCGGAAGAACTACGCGATGAGCTTGTCCAAACCTATATTTCGTCGCTGCGGAAATACCGTTCGGTGGACGAGTCTTATTTTCTGAAGCAACTACGTCTGTTCGTCCTTTTCCGCACGTTGCAAGTGTTGGGCGCGTACGGGTTCAGGGGATACTTCGAAAAGAAACCCCATTTCATCCAGAGCGTGCCGTTTGCCTTGGACAACCTCAGGGAGCTACTGAAAGAGGGGTTCGAGGAATACCCGTATTTACACGGAATGCTAACGGAAATGACAGAGTTGAAACAGTTTGCCGATTCCCGAAAACGAGCACTGGAAGTGCGGATCTTTAGTTTCGCGTACAAGAAAGGGATTCCCAACGACATGTCGGGCAATGGCGGTGGCTACGTGTTCGACTGCCGGGCCATCAACAATCCCGGCAAGTTCGAACGGTACAACAACGTGAACGGGTTGGACGAACCGGTGATCAAGTTCTTGGAAGAGGATGGTGAAATGGTGGAGTTCCTTCATAACATCTACCCACTGGTAGACCGCCACGTGCAGCGATACATCGACAGGAATTTCACCGACTTGATGATCTCGTTCGGGTGCACCGGGGGACAACACCGGTCGGTATATGCCGCCCAGCACGTTGCCGAGCATATTCACAAGAAATTTGGCGTGAAGGTATCCCTGGTTCACCGCGAGCAGAACTTGGAACAGGAATTCCGTCCATGAAGAAACAAGCGACTATATGAAAGCAATGATCTTTGCTGCCGGCCTTGGCACCAGACTAAAACCGCTGACCAACACCATGCCCAAGGCACTGGTCCCGGTCGGGGGGAAGCCATTGTTGCAGCACGCGATCGAAAAATTGAAAGCGGCAGGATTCGACGAGATCATCATTAACCTGCATCATTTCCCCGATCAAATCATCCACTTCATCGAGGCAAACCATCGCTTCGGTGTCCGGATCGAGTTTTCCGACGAACGAGAACAACTGCTCGATACCGGTGGCGCCATCAAGAAGGCCTCTTGGTTTTTCAACGACGACCGACCTTTTCTTATCCACAACGTGGATATCCTGTCAACCATTGATCTTCGCGAACTCGTTACCCATCACGAGAAAACCG
>JBBACU010000286.1:0-3514 GCA_041656815.1 Proteiniphilum sp. | reverse complement strand
ACCTTGGTAGTCCTTGATCGTGCGAGTCAGGATGGAGAGGTTGGATATATCCAAGTTGTTCGTCGGCTCGTCCAACACGAAAATATCCGGCGCCTGGTTGGAGATCATCAGGCAGCACAAGTAAAGGCGCATGCGCTCCCCGCCGCTCAACGCTTGGCAACTTTTATCCCAGCTCTCGTGGGGAAAGAGCGCGCGGTTGAGGCGCAACTTTATCTCGTGATCCGCCAAGTTGTTCACGTTGTGCTGTTCTGCCAACTCCAATACAGTCACAGGTTGGTTTACCTGCTTGTACTCCTGATCCAAGTATACGTACGAGAAATCCGACTGAACCACGGTACCACGTGTAGGGGCCAGCTCGCCAAGCAGAAGTTTGATCAGCGTGGTCTTGCCGCTCCCGTTATTCCCCTGCACGTGTATTCTTTCTCCGCTTCGGATTTCTATATCCACTGGGTTACCCCATAGCAGAGGGCCTTCATTGTACCCAAAATTCACCCCTTTGGCCGTGATCAAGATCTTCCCATCGTGCAACCGCGCGTCTTCAAAATCGACTTTCAGCTCGTTGTCCTTCGCTTGCTTTACTCTTAGCTCCGACAACCGCTGTCGAGAGCTGTCGATGATGCCCGCGTGCTTATCTTTCAATTTCGCGGAGCTGTTCTCTGCAAGGTTGCCCCGCGCGTTCAACACGATGCGAGCGGCACCTCCTTTTTGCTTGCTCTTTTCGCCGCGCGATGCTCTTTTCTCTTGTCGCTCGCGCACCTCTTGTGCCTTTTTCCGTGCCGCTCGCAATGCTGCCTGTTCCGCGTCGATTCGCTGTTCGAGGGCTTGATCTTCGATCTCTTTTTGTTCCCGGTAAAAGTCATAGTTCCCGCCGTACAACGTAATCCCACGGGGAGTCAGTTCGTAGGTGATGTCCAATAGGTTGAGGAGCGTGATGTCGTGACTAACGATTACCAACGTTGCTCTCGTGTGGGAGATATGGTGGCACAGCTTTTCACGTGCATCGAGATCGAGGTGATTGGTCGGCTCATCCAGCAGCACGATACCGGGGTCATGTAACGTTATTCCGGCCAGCAGGACTTTTGTTTTTTCTCCCCCGCTCAACTCGGATAAGGGAGTATCGAGAGTTGTATCGCGCAATTCCCAATCTCTTAACGCCGAATAGCACCGCTGTTCGATGTCCCAATCGTCGTTCAGGAGGTCGTAATGCACCGGGTCGACCGACCCTCCAAGAATCGCGTGGAGAGCGCCGATCTTGTTCACCGCGCCAAGTGCTTCCGCGATGGTTTGATTGTTTTTGTCTATCCGCTGTGGAATGTAATAGGGTGGGGATGAGGTAACGATGCTGCCTGAAGTGGGTTGAAGGGTACCCGATAGGAGCTGCAAGAGAGTGGATTTTCCCACCCCGTTGTTGCCAATAAGGGATACTTTCTGGCCATGAGGGACAGAAAAATTGACCGATTCAAATAATATAGGTTGATTGAAATAGCGATAGGAAATATCGCTCGCTGTAATACTCATTGTAACAATTAATAGGGATTCCAGGGAGGAATCGGGTTAAACCGAAAAGAAGCGACTCTAAGACTACGACTCTAATAAAGTTACTTTATAAAGACGTGGTTCTTATAAAATCATCGGTTTAAGGGAACCGACAAACTATTAATTGTTTATTCTCATTGGACTGTTTTTTAATTCAAGGACAAAGATAGGTGTTTTGAACAGAACCTTCCAACTATTTCATGGGAAAACACTTCTTTCTGCTAACTTTGCACTTATACTTGAGGTAGAACTCGAGTTCACTTTCTTAGAAAAACAGGAGTATGGAAGACATCATAAATGGCCGGTGCGGCTGGTGTGGAACCGATGAACTATACGTGCGGTATCACGACGAGGAGTGGGGCAGGCTGGTGACCGATGATAAGACCTTGTTCGAGTTTTTGATTCTGGAGGGGGCACAGGCAGGGCTCAGCTGGATCACGATCTTGAGAAAACGAGAAGGGTATCGTGAAGCGTTTCACAGTTTCGACGTGGAGAAAGTAGCAAGGATGACCGAAGCAGACGTGGAGCGACTGATGTTGTTTGATGGGATCATCAGGAACCGACTGAAGATTAAATCGGCCATCAATAACGCGAAACTATTTATCCGGATTCAAGAGGAATTTGGTAGCTTTTACGACTACACGGCTTCGTTCTTCCCGAATAGGAAACCCATCGTGAATCATTTTAAATCGCTAGGCGAGGTGCCGGCCACCTCTCTGGAGTCGGACGCGATGAGCCGGGATATGAAAAAACGAGGTTTCAAGTTCTTCGGGTCTACCATCTGTTACGCGCACTTGCAGGCTACCGGGTTCGTGAACGACCACCTCGAGAAGTGCCAAGCTCGCTTGAACACTTCCGAGACGCATCCTATATTATAAAGAAATAAACACGAGCAGGCCTGCTGGCTTCGCTTTCTTGTGTTAATGTCGATGAATCCATTAAATTAATAACCGGTAAATATGGAATTAATGTACAAGGCGGATGATACGCGTTACGATGGCACGATGCAATTTCGACGTGCCGGGAAAAGTGGCGTGTTGTTGAGTGAAATATCACTGGGATTATGGCACAATTTCGGGGGGGATAATGATTTTGGTAATAGCAAAGCGATGCTGCACCACGCTTTTGATAGGGGAATCATTCATTTCGACTTGGCAAATAATTACGGTCCCCCGAACGGGTCGGCAGAAGAGACATTCGGGAAGGTGATGAAGTCTTCTTTCCTGCCGTATCGTTCCGAACTGTTCATCTCGACCAAGGCGGGGCACGAGATGTGGCCGGGGCCATACGGCGACTGGGGGTCGAGAAAAAGCCTGATGAATAGCATCGATCAAAGCTTGCGACGAATGAACCTGGATCACGTGGATATTTTTTATTCTCACCGGTACGATCCCAATACCCCGCTGGAGGAGACACTGCAGGCGTTGGTGGATATCGTTAAACAGGGAAAAGCGCTGTACGCGGGTATCTCCAAGTATCCTCCCGAAGCGGCAGAGTTCGCGTACGCTTACTTGCGGGAACGGGATGTCCCGTGCCTGTTATATCAAGACCGGTACAACCTGTTGAACCGGGAAGTGGAGCAGCAAGGGCTCATTTCTAAAGCAAAAGAAGCGGGTGCCGGATTCGTCGCCTTTTCACCCCTGGCCCAAGGACTTTTATCGGACAAGTACTTATCCGGGAAGGTAGAAGAAGGTTCCCGAATGGCGTTGGGGCATTTTCTGCGCCGCACCGCGTTGACCGAGGAGTTGTTGAAACGGCTGAACCGCTTGTCGGAAATAGCGAGTGAACGAGGGCAAAGCTTGGCCGAGATGGCGTTGGCATGGTTGCTCAAGGACGATAGTGTGACCTCGGTGATCGTGGGCGCGAGTTCGGTAAACCAGCTGCAAAAGAACCTGAACGCGTTGATGAACACCTCGTTCAGCACGGAAGAACTGGCACTAATTGACAACGCGTGATCTCCACCACGCGTCGAACTGTT
>JBBACU010000285.1:0-3565 GCA_041656815.1 Proteiniphilum sp. | reverse complement strand
AAGCATCTCTTCCAATTCAGTGATGGTATAGACTTCCTCGGGCGTATCGATGGCTTCATGAAGAGTGTTTCTTTCTGCATGGATTTGCCGTACGGACTGTTTTCGCGAGTAATCGGTACAACTATTCCTTACACTGGTGATGAGCAGATTCCGGAACGAAGAGGTCACTTCAATCTTTTTCCGGTTTTTCCAAAGATTAAAAAAGGTATCTTGTACAATGTCTTCACAGGTCTCCGGCGAAGGGATGTAACGTTGAGCGAACACGCACAGGGAAGGATAAAAGTCGAAAAACAACTCTTTAAACGCTTCTTGATCATCCTTAAAGGCAATCCTCCTGAACAAGTTATCCAACAACGCGTTCTCTGTCATCGCTTCAAAACGGGGGATTAAATTTCACTTCTATCAACGGATTTTTGCAAATATACACGATAATACCATGTAAAGCCAAACTGGAGTAATAAAAATAATTAACAATATGCTCGTAATTATGAAAGAATTTTTCGAGTCTTATACAAAACACCCATGCATTGAGACATAAAACAAGCAAATATACCCCTGCAATGAAACATTATTTCGTATTTTTTACCCCTGCAATGAAACAAATTTATATATTTGCACCCTATTACATGCGGTATGTTTAGACGAAATATAGAAATTGAATTACAGAAATGGGCTAATAACCCGTATCGGAAGCCCTTGATATTACGGGGAGCGAGGCAGGTTGGAAAAACTACCGCGGTGAATCGCTTCGCGAAGCGGTACGATAATTACCTTTCGGTCAACCTCGAAAAATCATCGGCAAAACAAGTAATGGAAAGCAGCGACGATGTAA
Organism: Proteiniphilum sp.; assembly: GCA_041656815.1. GTDB lineage: Bacteria > Bacteroidota > Bacteroidia > Bacteroidales > Dysgonomonadaceae > Proteiniphilum. Next base: position 2,733 of record JBBACU010000285.1, on the reverse strand, counting down.
GAAAATTACTTCCGCTTTTGTTCCTTTACTGCAATAAGCCACGAAAAGAAGGCCATACGCTGCTTTTTATCGACGAAGTTCAACAGTCGCCGCACACGGTTTCACTCCTGCGCTACTTCTACGAAGAACTTCCGGAAATTCACGTGATTGCCGCCGGATCTTTACTGGAAACCATGTTGGAAAAACATATCTCTTTACCTGTTGGGCGAGTGGAATTCATGGCCTTGTACCCTTGTTCGTTTACCGAATTTTTGACAGCGACAGGTAATGAGCGGTATATCAACGTACTTTCAGAACCTACTCTCGCTACTCCATTACATCAAGAACTCATTCAACTATTTAACACGTACGCGCTCATCGGTGGAATGCCGGAGGTGGTAGCGCGTTACGCTGCTGAACAAGATATTGTATCTTTGTCAGCCACGTACAATCAATTATTGAACGCTTACAAAAATGATGTGGAAAAATATGCCGAAACTGCCACACAAGGTACCGTAATCCGGTATATCTTGGAAGAAGGGTGGGCTTTCTCAGGTCAAAATATTACATTCGGCGGATTTGCCGCATCGTCTTACAAAGCACGGGAGACTGGCGAAGCATTCCGAACATTGAGCAAGGCAATGCTGTTGGAACTAGTCTATCCCGTTACGCAAACCATCTTACCGGTGACTTCGGATTTGAAAAAATCACCGAAGCTGTTTTGGCTTGATGCCGGATTAGTGAATTACTCAGCAGGTATTCAACGAGAATACCTGCTAAGTAAGGATTTGATGGACACATGGCGTGGTACTGCTGCAGAACAAATCGTGGCACAAGAGCTTCGTTCATTGTCATATGATGTTGGCTCCAAACTCAACTACTGGATGCGAAACAAAAGAGGCAGCTCTGCCGAAGTTGATTTTACATGGGTACAAGCCGGTAAAATTTTCCCGATCGAAGTAAAAAGCGGACACAACGCTCACCTGAAATCCCTTCATCAATTTATGAGCGAAACCAACCACGATGTAGCTGTAAGGATTTGGTCGGGACATTTTAGCGTGGATAAGGTGAAAACCCTTACAAAGAAAGAATTCCGACTAATAAATTTGCCTTTCTACATGATTTCCGAATTGCCCGGTATCTTGAGAAAGATATAAAAAAAGAAGCCCGGCGTTGACGCGTTTCAGTCGTTATGAATGTACCGCACGAACGCGATGCCGCACCTATCAGGCGACCGGCTATGCACGTTTATCGTTAGCAGAATTGATCAGTAGAAGTACAGAAAAGGCGCGGTTTTCAAGAACTCGCGCCTTTTTTCTAAAGCCTATGAATAGATAGGCAAAATCAATCTCAACGAAATTTACTTCAAGTACTTCGCCAAGAAACCGAGCATGGTACTGTAAAAGTCCATGCGGTTCTCTTCGCGATAGAAGCCGTGCCCCTCGTTATATTTTACCATGTAGGGAATCTCCATCCCTTTGGCACGCAGGGCGGTCACGATCTGGTCGGACTCGTTGATATTCACCCGCGGGTCGTTGGCACCTTGTACCACGTATACCGGCTTGATGATCTTGTCGACTTGGTACACCGGCGATACTTCCCGCGCGATGGCCAGCTCCTCGGGATTATCCAAGTCGTACCATATCTGTTTCACCATCTCGGTAAGCGGCTTCCAGTACTCGGGAAATGAAGAGAAGAAGGTCTCGATATTGGATACGCCCACGTAATTTACCCCGCAGGTGTAGAGATCGGGGGTCTTCACCAGCCCCATCAGCGTGGCATACCCGCCGTGGCTCCCCCCGTAGATGGCAATTTTATCTTCATCCGCCCATCCTTGGGCAATGGCATAGCGTACGCCGTCTTCCACGTCATCCATCGCTGCACGGCCAATCTGCTTGAATCCGGCACGTAGGAACTCTTTCCCATAGCCGCCCGAGATACGGAAGTTCACCTGCAGGGTAGCGTATCCCCGGCTGGCAAAGAGTTGCGTCTCGGGGTTAAAGCCCCACGAGTCACGAATGCCTTGCGGCCCCCCGTGCGGGTTCACCACCATGGGCACTTTCTTCCCTTCCAGCGCTGCCTTGGGAAGGGTGATATACCCGTGTATCGTGAGCCCGTCGCGGCTTTGGAAGGTGATGGGGCGCATCTCCGCCATATCCTCCTCTTTCAGCTGGGGCATCAGGTCGTACAGCAAGGTAAACTCCTTTGTTTTCACGTCGTACTCGTAATAGGTGCCGTACAGTTTATCGCTTTGCAGGATAACGAGGAACGTGTTCTCGTCGTCGTCGAAATCGACCACCCCGTAGATTTTACCGGGGAACTGCTCCTTCACCTTGGCATCAATCTCTTTATAGAGGCCGCTCACGGGAATGATTTCCGATTTCTCGCCTTCGAAGCTAAAGTAATCGATCTCGTAGTCCCGCTTGCGCGACAGCCTCATCCCGGATACATCGTAGTCAGGGTTCGAAAACACCTCTTTTATCTCCCGGTCGTTCTTGAGGTCATACAGCACGATGCGCGTTTTATCGCTATCGAGGTTGGTGACCACGTACGCGTCATCGGGGTCAGGCGTGTTATAGTTGAACGAGATAATGCTGAAGCTGTCGTCCCAGTTCATTTTTTTCTTCAGGTCAAACTCTCCCGTCTCCCCGTTTTTATAGTAGAACTCCATCTCGATGCCGTTCACCATTTTGGTATAGGCACGCAGGTTCCCATTCTTGTCAAAATCATACCCTTGAATGGGGTTGGCCGGGT
>JBBACU010000284.1:0-3572 GCA_041656815.1 Proteiniphilum sp. | reverse complement strand
AAGAAGCCCACGGCGGTCATGTTTACTTTGCTGTCGCTCGCCTCCTTGAGGTAATCGCCTGCGAGTACACCCAAGCCTCCCGAGTAAATTTTTAGCACGTGCGATAGTCCGTACTCCATGCTGAAATAAGCCACGCTGGGCCGTTCGGCATTATAGGGTTGGCTCATGTACCGGGTGAATTTATCGTGTACGCGGCGAACGCGATCCATCAGTTCCGGGTTGTTCACCGCTCTTTCGGTGATGTCGGACTGTAGATTTTGCATCATTGCCACCGGGTTTTTGCCACTTTTTTCCCATTCTTCCGGATCCAGGACCTCGAAGAGCGCTTTCGCCTCTTCATTCCATACCCACCATAGGTTGTGCGCGATCTCCTCCAGTGGCTGTAGTTCGGGTGGAAGCACCGCGTGTACATGGATATCCCTCCAGATCGGGTTGTTTGAATGACTCGATTGAATAATCATCGCTGTTCTTTTTATATGTTTTGTTTTTTTGCTGATTTAATGCCCCCGGCAGCAAGATGACGTGAAGAACCTGTTCTTAACTGCGCGTGAGAGGGCACGTGCCCGCGGCAAATATAACATTTCTAATCCGCATTAAGTTTATAGGGCTTTGATAATCGGGTAAATGAGTTATGCAAAGCTTTGCGGTACGCCTCTTGGTAATGGGTGATAAAATGTTCCCAGTCGGCCCGGTCAGACAATCGCGCGGCTTTTCGCTTTAACAATGTCACCTGTTCGTCACTCTTTAACGAGAAATCATAAATTACCTCCGCGATCTCCTTAACCACCTCCGGGTAATTGTTGTCGTCGCGATAGACAACTTCAACCCCCCTGTCCAATATTACCTCCTTGTTGCTTTTCTTCCCTGCCCACGTGCCAAAACCGGCGAGGGAAGTGGTGACGGTGGGAATCGAGAAAGCCACGCTCTCGTGCGGGGTATAGCCCCATGGCTCGTAGTAGGAAGGGAACACCGTCATATCGAGTCCGATAAGCAGGTCGTAGTAAGCAAGATTGAATATCCCGTCGTTGCCATTCAGGTAGGAAGGCACGAAGATAATTTTCACCCGGTTAGTTGGGGCGTTGCACAAGCCCTGGTGCTTGATCCGGTCCACCACCGCGTCATGGTGCGGCTCTACCAGCTCGTGCGTGACAAAGGGGCACTCTCTCGCGAAATCACCCTTTTTTCCCGCGGCGTCTTTCCCGTCAAGAGCTGCTTGAAGGTCTTCGCGGGGGCCTTTTATCCAACCGGGCACCATGATGAAAGCGATCACGTCTTTCGTCAGTTCCGGCATCTCTTGCAGATGCTTCATGGCATCAATAAAAATATCGATGCCCTTGTTCTTGTACTCGTACCGCCCGCTGGTAGCCACGAGCAAGGCATCGCGGTGAACCGCGTGCCCAATGGTTTTCTCTGCCACGTCGAGTAACACCGCGCGTGCTTTTTGCCGGGCCAGTGTAAACGCTTTTCCGGTTGGTATAAAGTCTTTCTCGAACCCGTTGGGGGTAATCACATCGGGTTGGCGCTGCAAAAACTGGGCACACTCCCGGCCGGTGATATCGCTTACCGTGGTGAGGCAATCCACGTTCCGCGCGGCTTTTTTTTCGATGGAGTGCTTGGCGGTCATGTTGAGCTGACGCGCCATCTGGTCTCCGTTGTACTCGTGCAAATGACTGTAAAGCGGGAGGTTGTTGCCCGAGATCGAACGCCCGATGGAAGTGGCATGGGTGGTGAAGATGGTCGCGATTTTGGGCACGTTCTTCTTGATATACAAGGAGCCTGCTCCCATCATCCACTCGTTGAAATGGGCTATCACGTTCTCCGTCTCGAGGCGATGGAAACGATAAAAGCTCTCGATCAATAGGCCGGTAGCATACGCGAAGAGCGTGGACTCATGGTAGTCGCCGTAAGCCGTGAGGGAATCTACCCCGAAATCGGTCCACATTTCCGAATAGATGTCATTTTTCCTATCCAAGAACTGTTCGTACTTTACCAGAAAAACAATGGGTTCTCCCGGCACGTCCCACCTGCCCGCGCGTATCTCGAGGTGTTGGTTGTTACGGGCGTGATCGCGCCACGAGGCGTACAGGGAGGGGTCCTCGATGAACCAAGGGCTCTCGTTGGTTTTCCAAATATCGGGTCCGATGAAAAAGATACGGTCTTTATATAGCTTCTGCAATGAGTTGGCACGGGTGGACAGTACAGTGTAGATGCCGCCTACCTTGTTGCAAACTTCCCAGCTGGTTTCAAAAATATAGTCAGGTGTGAGCTTGACGTCTATTTGCATATGAGTGATTTTTCTTGTCTCCAAAGGGGCAAAGGTAATAAAAAAATAAGTTACCTTTGTGCTTTCATCTGAATGGTTGATACAATAGACATTACACGACTACAGGAGCGGGTGGAGAAACACCCTAACGTGGCGGCGGCAGGCTCGATGCTGGATAAGACACGGGTTTTATCAGTGACGGGTTTGCAGGGGTCTTCTCGTGCTGTCTTCTCCGTGGGTCTCTTCCGGAAATCCCCCCGCGTGTTCCTCTATATACTAAACGACGCGGAGACCGCCGGCTATTTTTACCATGACGTGACACAGATCATGGGTACGCGGCAGGTGCTCTTCTTCCCTTCGGCATACAAACGGGCAGCAAAATACGGACAGCTGGATCCGGCCAACCAAGTACTGCGGACCGAGGTCTTGACCCGCTTGCAAGGCGACGATACGCCTCTGCTGATTGTCTCTTATCCCGAGGCAATAGCCGAGAAAACAGTGTCGGGAGAGCATCTCAAAGAAAACACGTTGAAGCTCTCCATAGGTGAGCGTGTTGATCCCGCGTTCGTGAGCGAGGTGCTTGATTCATACGGGTTTCAATACGTCGACTACGTGTACGAGCCGGGTCAGTACGCCGTAAGAGGAAGCATCCTCGACGTCTTCTCGTTCGCGGGGGAGTACCCGTACCGGGTCGACTTTTTTGGCGATGAGATAGAGACCATCCGCACGTTCGACCTCGATTCTCAACTATCCAAAGAGAAACTCCGCGAGATACGGGTGGTGCCCGAACTGGCACGATCGGGGAGCAAGGGCGCGTCGCTATTCAACTTGTTGCCCGCGTCGGCCGTCATCGGGATAGAGGATGCCCGTTGGGCCGATAGCCGGGTAGAGTCGCTTAACGAAGACAGGCTGCATATCGATCCAAAAGACACCGGGTTCGTGAAAGCCGAACTCCTCGCCCCGGATGAATTCAGGGAGGGGATAAAGCCCTTTAAGCAGGTGCGGTTTGATCATAAAATGATGGACGTGCCCGATGCGACCATCGCTTTCAATACATCGTTGCAACCGCTTTACCATAAAAATTTCGACCTGCTCAGCGACTCCCTCCACCGCTTCATGGACGAGGGATACACCATCTATATATTGAGTGATAGCGAAAAACAGCAAAAGCGCCTCTTTCATATCTTCAACGACCGCAACGACCCAATCCCTTTTATCCCGGTCAATAAAACATTGCACGAAGGGTTTTCAGACGAGTCCCTCAAGATCTGTTGCTTTACCGATCACCAGATATTCGATCGTTTCCACA
>JBBACU010000283.1:0-3599 GCA_041656815.1 Proteiniphilum sp. | reverse complement strand
TACCGCTCCCTACGACCAGATCAGCTCATCAACTTTCTGGAAAACAGAAGACCACGCGAAACAGGCTATGATGGGCGTGTACAGGCAAACGAAAAATAACAACCTCTTTGGAACTGCTTTCATGTTCGACAACCTGAGTGAAATCGCGATCGGGTATGATGCGATCTCTTTACAGGCCGCGTTCCTTGGCACTTATACCGATCGCACCGCGATCGTGGTCGACAAGTGGAGAGCCACTTACGACGGTATTCAAAAAGCGAATACAGTGATCAGGAACGTTTCCACGATGGAAATCTCCGACGAGGTGAAGATACCCATCATTGGTGAAGCCAAATTCATGAGGGCACTCTACTATTTCCATCTCCTGGATTTCTATGGCGGCGTGCCTCTTTATGACGAGAGTATCGATCTGAACGCGGATTTTAATAATCTCCTGGAACCCAGAAGTTCCGAGGAAGCGGTTCGCACTTTTATCCTGAACGACTTGGGCGATGCCATCAGGGATCTACCTGTCCAGTGGTCGCAAGACAACTATGGTCGTGCTACCAAAGGAGCCGCGTACGCGTTGAGAGGAAAGGTTCATCTGCATAACGAGCAATGGCAAAGTGCTATTTCCGATTTCGAAGAGATCGTCTATAACAGAAGCAACAATTACGGGTACGCTCTTTACGATAATTATGCTGATCTGTTTACCACGGAAGGACATAGCAGCTCCGAAATGATTTTCGCCATTCAGAATAAAGGCGGTGTCGGCATTAATAACGGCATGCCATATGCCCATTATCTCGGTACCCGCAGCACCTTTGGCAGTTGTTGGAATAACGGCATGCCCTCTACTGCATTGGCCGACATGTATGAATTGAAGGATGGAAGAAAATTCAACTGGAATGACTTCATTCCCGGATTCAACGAGAGTAACAGTGTGAAAGAGGAAGCGTTTTTGGCAGCACACACGAGCGGCGAGCTCACCATGGTTCCGGATACCGCCCTTCTGGCATCCATCTACGAGCAACGCGACCCCCGCCTGGCAGAATCATTGATCGTGCCCTACTCCACCTACGTGGGATGGAATGCCAATCAGGCAAGAGAGATGTTATTTGTAGTGGCACCCGGGACGAATGAAAATTTCGGGCAGATAAGAAACAACAAGGGATGGTACACCTATCTATGGCGAAAATTTGTTCCTGAAGGAAACATGGATGGCGAATTAACCGACCGGGCACATACCCCGTTCAATTTCCCGCTTATCCGTTTGGCCGATGTACTGTTGATGTTAGCCGAAGCCTATAACGAGACCGGGCAACTTGATAAAGCAGTGGCTGAATTGAATAAAGTGAGGCAACGCCCTTCGACCAACATGCCGGGATTAAATAGCGGACCGGAGTGGCTGACCGTGTCTTCCGAAGAGGAGATGTTCGAACGAATCATGCACGAAAGGGCCGTTGAACTGGCAGCTGAAGGCCATCGGTTCAGTGACCTGAAAAGATGGGGACTCGCGAAGTCCACGCTAAGCGGCGTGATCGAAAAAAACATCATTGGCGGTAATCTCTACACGCGTGTTTTTGAAGATCGGGATCTTTTATGGCCGATACCCGGGCAGGAAATCGAGACAAACGAACTATTGACTCAAAATCCAGGTTGGTTTTAATTTTTTTTTGCCGGAAGAGGTGCTTCGCGCCATGCCTCTTCCGGCATTTTATTTGCTTATTTTTAACACTCCCGCGAAAAATTCAAAACATCTTATGCATATGAATGCCTGGAGCCTAATCATCTTTTTATCAATTTTTCTCATCTGTTGTTCGAACGGAAAACAGGTAAACTCCACCCTGTCGGATTCAACCGTTCTATTTGAAAAACCCATCCCGGGACATCCACGGTTACTCTTTTCCAAAACTGACGAGGAAAAATTAAAAGATAGGAGCAAGTCGGATCCGCTCCTAGGGAAGCTCGTCCAGCTATTAAAGGAAGAAGCTGATAAAACACTTGCCCTGCCCATGCTCGCCCCTCCCAATGATTTAAGCAAAAGCAGGGAACACGTTTACCGTGTCATCACCCTCGGCACTGCCTATCGCCTATTTGATGATGAAACCTACGCGGCGGGGCTCGAAAAAATATTAATGAACCTATGCCAATACCCCGACTGGAATCCCGCGCATTACCTCGATGTGGCAGAAACCACCACGGCGGTAGCCATCGGGTACGACTGGTTATATGACTTCTTAAGCGACGAGGCGAAAGAACAGATTGAAAAAGCCATTCGGGAGAAAGCATTGAACCTGTCGATCCCTGTTTACGAAGCAACCGACAATGATGACTCGTGGGCCAAGCGGGAGACTAACTGGAACGTGGTTTGCAACACGGGCATGACATTGGGGGCATTGGCCATTGCAGAGAAAGACCCTCTTCTCGCGGAAAAGATCATATCCTATTCGGCCCGGTTCGTTCCCAATTGTTTAAAGCATTACGCTCCGGATGGCGTTTGTTACGAAGGACCCGGTTATTGGAATTACACCAATATCTATCTTTCTCTTCTATTGAAGAGCCTGAACGACAATATCGGGCATGACTTTGAAATTTCATCTATGCCCGGGGTGGACAAAACAGCCGTTTATCACGTGCAATCCCTATCACCTACCATGCGGGAATTCAATTTCGCGAATTCAGGAAGAGGATTTTCGTCGGCAAGCCCACTTTTTTTCTATTTCGGCGATGCGTTTGATCAACCCGAAGTCATCCACCATTATAGAACCATATTGACCGATATCGTCGAGGGGAGACGTACTCACCCCAAATGGCATTTCTTCCTATCGGCTGCCTGGTATAAACCCTCCGTAGGCTCGACACAGCCTATTTACCCTCCCCTACAGGTATTCCGGAACGACATGAACCCGATCCTTGTTTTTAATGGAGACAGGTCGGTAGATGGATCCATCTATTTCTCCGCGAAAGGGGGAGACCCCGATAATGCTCATCAGCAGTTAGACGTGGGTTCGTTCATCATCGATGCGGAAGGCGTACGATGGGCCGACGATTTGGGTTCCGACAACTACAGCCTGCCCGGGTTTTGGGATTATCGCCCCGATGGCAGAAGATGGAATTACTTCCGGAATACTAATTTTAGCCATAATACCCTTGCTATTGACAACAAGCTTCAACATTCGGGTGGAAAGGGTGTATTATCCCGATACAGGACAGAAGGTGAGGAACCTTTCGGTATCATAGATATGTCAACCGTTTACCAAGATCAGGCAACATCGGTTCTAAGGGGATTCAAATTGCTGGATAACGCCACCATGCTTATACAAGACGAAATAGTCCCCCTCTCCAACGGACAAACCATCACTTGGTCGCTCATCACCGGTGCAGATATCGAAATAGACGGAACCACCGCAATATTGAAGTCGGAAGGCAAACAATTTTTCATTGAAGCGGTGTCGCCCACTAATACGAAGCTATACGTGGAGGAAGCGAAAACTTTTACCGATGCCGAAAATCCGATATCGGGGTATCGGATGCTGAAGATTACCGTTAATTCCGCGGGATTAAACGACTCACCTCTCACCATTTTGGCAGGAAGCGATAAGGAGAGTATCGATCAC
>JBBACU010000282.1:0-3601 GCA_041656815.1 Proteiniphilum sp. | reverse complement strand
TGTTATGCAGGTTAGAACTCAAGATGTAACTGTATCCTACCTAAAGAATATGGTATTGAAAACCCTATTAGAGCATGCCATTTTACTGGAAAAAGGAGCCTTGATCGTTATAGAAGAACAAAAAAAGCGGGTGAGGGTTCTTCCACTCTGATCTTTTTGCTACCTTAATGAAATTGGATGCCAATTGTAGAAGGCCGTAATTATTGCAAAAGCTTACCCAAGACGCATCTTTGTAGACGCTATAGGTAGGGAAAATGAGTCAACAGAAAAATCTATCAAAAATATGTTGTATAACATGTTTTTTTGTTGTATCTTTGCATTGATTTAAATGGCAAGCGAGTTGTTTGAATTCATTTTAGGTTATTATTACTTATTGAAAAAAGGCTTCTTATAACGGTTTGCCGATGAATCATAACTTTTTTAAAAGGAGGAATTATGACAATCAAAAGCCTAACTACAGAAGAAATCCTGTCCCAGATTAAATACCTGGAGCAGAACATTTCAAAAGGATCTCCTAGCTATCGTACCAATCGATTGAACAGGATTCGATCCTTGAAAGCCAGCTTGCGTTTGGCAAGCTGATGAACAAAATTTGTCATGGCTGAGTGATCCTTGCAGGATCGCGTAAGCTTGCTTCGAATTTTTTTTATCACTATATATACATATGCTTAATATGCATGTGCTTACAGGCTGCCACTTGGCGGCTTTTTTTATTTTATACCCCTATTAATCCCATTGAATCAAAAAGGAAAAAACTCGTGGCAGGGATGCATGTACAAGAGTGCTTGTCCTCCCGATCATATTGTCGCTTCATGATGTTTGGAGGAGGCATTTTGAAAGGTGTTTGCTGTTAAAATGTGCATTTGTAAAGCAATTTGCCGAAGTTTTTATCTTTTTTGCCATAAAAGCACTTCGCGGTTTATTTTTTGTCTATCTTTGTATTTCAGTCTAACAAAACGATCAAATTTATTATGGAGTTACTGTCTGCCCGATTATCCGCACTGTCTCCTTCGGAGACATTCGCGATGGCACAAAAAAGCAACGAGTTAAAAGCCCAAGGCATTGATGTAATCAATATGAGCGTGGGTGAGCCCGATTTTAACACGCCCGATCATATAAAAGAGGCCGCGAAGAAAGCCGTTGACGATAATTTTTCGTTTTATTCTCCGGTGGCCGGTTACCCGGATTTAAAGAAAGCCATCAGTGAAAAGCTGCTGAAGGAGAACGAACTGGAATATTCTCCCGCGCAAATCGTTGTCTCGAGTGGTGCGAAGCAGTCGCTCTGCAACGTGATATTGTCGATTATTGATAGAGGGGACGAGGTTATTATACCGGCACCTTACTGGGTGAGTTACCCCGAAATGGTGAAGCTCGCGGAAGGAACACCGGTATTTATCTACGCGGGCATCGCCCAAGATTTCAAGATCACCCCAACACAATTGGAAGAAGCAATCACTCCTAAAACTAAGGCGCTTATCCTGTGTTCGCCTTCCAATCCCACGGGTAGTGTCTATACCCAAGAGGAGCTGAAAGCGCTGGCCGACGTCTTGGAAAAACATCCCCAGGTATACATTATTGCCGATGAAATCTACGAGCATATTAACTATATCGGGCAGCATGAATCGATTGCACAGTTCACCACGATACACGACCGGGTAGTGGTCGTGAACGGGGTATCAAAGGGATACGCGATGACCGGGTGGCGCATCGGGTGGATTGCCGCCCCGCAATGGATTGCCTCGGCATGCAACATGTTGCAAGGGCAATACACGTCGGGCCCATCCTCGATCTCGCAAAGAGCCGCGCTGGCCGCTTATACTGGCGACCAAGCGTGCGTGGGTGAAATGAAGATTGCCTTTGAAAGGCGAAGAAATTTAATCGTGAAGCTGTTAGGAGAGATTCCCGGGCTGAACGTGAATAACCCGATGGGCGCGTTTTATATCTTTCCCGAATGTAAAAGCTACTTGGGGAAATCGTACAACGGGAAAGCCGTGAATACAGCTACCGACTTGGCTATGTATCTTTTAGAAGAAGCACACGTGGCTTGCGTGGGAGGCGATGCCTTTGGTGCTCCCGGTTGCATACGGTTGTCCTATGCCACTTCCGACGAAAATATTACCAAAGCCATCGAGCGGATCACAACGGCGTTAGAGAAGCTCTCCTAAAAAGGAAATACAATACCCCGGCGCGGCACGACGCCGGTTGCCGGGGGGCGCCGATGCCCCTTTATAGAGACCTGCTTAAAAAGAGGCGTCGACAACCACCGGGAAGTGGTCGGAGGGAAAACGACCGTACTGCATGTCGTTCAGCACGCCGTACCGTTTCACGGTGATTCCCGGGGTAACCCACACGTAGTCGATCCGGTTTGTCAGCGGGGCGTCCAGCCTGAAAGCGCTAAACGTGCCCGTGGTCCCGTAGGGAGGCTCTTGGGTGACCAAGTACGCGTCGTGGAGTTTGCCCGATTCGTACAAGGTTTGGATGGGTTCGTCTTCGGGCACCGCGTTGAAATCACCGGTGGCGAATACCGGGTGGTCACCGGCAATCTGGTCAATCCTTTCCAGAAGCATCAACGACGAGTTCCGGCGGGCCTCTCGCCCCTGGTGGTCGTAGTGCGAGTTAAACACGAAAAAGATAACTCCCGACTCGTTGTCTTTAAATTTGCCCCAAGAGCAGATGCGGTTGCAGCAGGTGGCATCCCATCCTTTGCTCGGTTCCTCGGGTGTTTCCGAGAACCAGAAATCCCCCTTGTCGAGCAGTTCGAAACGGTCTTCCCGGTAGAGGATGGCGGAGTGTTCGCCCGCGTCTTTGCCGTCGTCGCGCCCGGCACCCACGTAGGCGTAGGTGCCCAACTCGAGGATATCATCCAACTGATGCTTGAATCCTTCCTGGGTGCCGATAATATCCAACCCGTGAAACCGGATCAATCCCTTCACCATCTCTTTTCGATGGGGCCAGGCATCATCCCCGTCATTGGGAGTGTCCAACCTCAAGTTGAAAGAGGCTACCCGGAGCGTGGTGGCTCCCTTGTCCTGTGCCGGTAGCACGGTCACCGTTGCCATGATAAGGCATATCCATGCAATTGTTTTCTTCATTTAGTCTATTTCTTTATACCCTGCGCGGGAGACCGCGTAAGGCAATGACACGGGAATAAAAGTAAGTTAATTCATCCGTGCCGGCAAGTATTTAACAATTTATCACGTGGGAAAATTTAGAACACGACAATCTATTCCGGCTTTTCTCGTTTCTTAATTTATTGCTACCTTTGCACATTCATTTTCTATCAGGCATAAAATCATTGCAGATGAGCAAGAAATTTCCGGAATACGGCAACTTGGATCTCTCGAGAATCAACAAGGAGATGTTGAAAGAGTGGGATGAAAAGGGTGTTTTCAAGCAGAGCTTGGAGATGCGCGAAGGGAGTCCCTCGTTCGTTTTTTATGAAGGCCCGCCTTCGGCTAACGGGATGCCGGGCATTCACCACGTGATCGCGCGTTCCATTAAAGATATTTTTTGCCGTTACAAGACAATGAAAGGGTTCCAGGTCCACCGCAAGGCGGGATGGGACACGCACGGGCTCCCGGTGGAGTTGGGCGTGGAAAAA
>JBBACU010000281.1:0-3606 GCA_041656815.1 Proteiniphilum sp. | reverse complement strand
GTTGCCGTACATGCTTCCATAAGCGATAACCAGCCCGCTATCGGCATCGTAGCGACTGAGCCTGTCGTACAAGCTCACCACGTCAGCGATATTCTCGGGTACCGTCCACACGGGGCCGTGGGTAGAACAGATCGCGTTAATTTCCAACCCTGACAGCTTCTTCAACGCCGTCTGCACGGGAGAACCAAATTTTCCCACGATATTGGAGTAGTAGCGAATCATCTCGTCGCGGTATCGCTCGGGCTGAATCTGGGTATCCAGCACCCCACCATCCAACGTGCCGAACGCGCCAAACGCATCCCCGCTGAATAACACTTTCTTCTCCGGGATATAGGTCATCATCGTCTCGGGCCAATGCACCATGGGGGTCAAGAAAAACTGCAACCGGCCCTTGCCGATGCTAAGTTCTCCTCCATCTTCCACCAGAACCACGTTGTCCGCGATCCCGTAAAAACCGTTCAACATCTCGATGGTGCGCTTGTTACCCACGATTTTAATACTGGGATACCGCGAAACAAGCCATTCAACGGCTCCGGTATGATCCGGCTCCATGTGGTTTATCACTAAGTAATCGATGGGTTTATCCCCCAACACCGAGCGAATACGACGTGAAAAGACGCTGGAATAACAGATATCCACGGCATCAATCAATACCGTTTTCTCGTCCTCGATAATATAAGAGTTGTAGGATACGCCTAACGGCAGTGGCCAATGGCCCTCGAAGTTCTCTTTCGTACGGTCGTTCACGCCCACGTAATAGATATCCTTCGCTACTTCAATCGGTTTGTGCATAAAATGGGTTCACTAAAGTTAGACTATTTGAGTCGCCTGCGCTCCTCGATTTTCAATTCTGCGCTCGGCATAATCAAAGCAAGCTTTGCTTCTGCTCTTGCTTATCGAAATAGTTCATTAAAATTAGACTATTCTTCGCTATGGCATCACTCGAACAAGTTCGGTGCTGCTCATATAGCTTAACAGAATAGTTCTCGGTTCGAATTATTTAATGGTTCTATAATTATTTCTTTTTGTTTTTGGCTTTTTGCTTTGATTTCGGTTGCGCCATCTCCGACTGTTTGGGGGTCAGCGCCACCTCTGCCGGACGCCTCAGCGCGTTAATTATAAGCCAAATTCCCCAGATAATAAAGGGAACACTCAACCATTGGCCAATATTTAACCCGGTACTCTCGATCATCGCGTACTCCCCATCCACCTGCACGTTCTTCACGTACTCCACGAAGAAACGGAACAAGAAGATGAGAAGGATGCCCACGCCGGTAATAAGCCCTTTTCGGTCTTTCGCGTCGGTTTTATAATACAGGAACATGGTAATGGCAAACACCACCAGGTAAGCCAGTGCCTCGTAGATCTGGGTGGGATGCGAAGGCTCCGTATAGACCGGTTCCGCGCCTTGCATCCATTGGTAGAGATTATCAATGAATCTAAAGCCCCACGGCTGGTCGGTCGGACCACCATAAATCTCGTGGTTCATCAGGTTCCCGAAACGAATCATCGCGGCGGTAAACCCCGTGGGTACCATTACCCGGTCGAACGTCCACAGCATGCTCAGCTTGGTTACCTTCTTGGAATAAAGCCACACCGCGATAATGATCCCGATCACCCCGCCATGGCTGGCCAATCCTCCTTCCCACACCTTGAGCATCTCCAGCGGGTTAGCCAAGTAATACGCGGGCTCATAGAAAAGGCAATGCCCCAATCGGGCTCCCGCGATGATGCCCACGATCATGTATACGAACAGCGAGTCGAACCACTTCTCCGGGAGGTCTTCCCGTTTAAAGATACGTTGTACGATGTACACGGCCACAATCAGCCCAATGACCCACAACAGCCCGTACCACCGGATTTCACGGCCAAATACGGAAAAAAGGGTGGGGTCCACGTTCCAGGTTACAGCAAGTAATATATCCATCAGAATAGGTAATTTTTGACAAAGATAATGAACATTTTTGTCATCTTCCTTCGGTTATTCTATAAAACCGCGTTATTGAGCCACAATCCGAGAAACCGATCATAGACAACATATCCTTTTTCCGATTTGTAAATCAACTCGTTTTCCATTAACTTTTTTAATGCCCTGCTTACGCTACTCGAATTCTTCAGCCGATATTTAGAAATAAAATCACCCGAATTAATTTGCAGTACCACCTTTTCCATTGCAAGTTTCACGGTCACTGAAATAGTCCGGGCTGTAGTACCCTACTATTAAAAACGGATTATGAGGCTTATTATTCTTCATCGTTCGACTATGCTAAGTTTTCCGACGTAAAGATATGCATAATTTCGCAAAACGCGAAACGCAAAATGCGAAAGATGGTTTATCCCTGCATTACAAAAATACCATATTAGCACAATAAATATTTCTACTTTGCTTTTTATTAATGATCTATTTGAAAACAAGTTATAGCCGGAGACTACAATACTCGAGCGATGACCGGCTTTGGAGCGGCTAACAATGAACATTCATGCAGAGAGGTATCTTGGTCCTTCTGCACGATATATAGTATAAATCAAGAATGGCGGGTATCAGGCCAAACCAGCGGATCTACACCAATTTCTTGATCCAAGCCTCTTTTTCTCCCGGCAACAGGTCTATCACCGGAATTTCAATCATGGTATAGGCTCCCGGCGGCTGTTTTAGAGTGGCACGGGCGGCGGCCACCAGCACTTGCGCGGTGAGCGCGGGGTTATTCACGCGCATATCAAAGGTGAAGAGTTGGTTCTGCGTGGTGCCGGATACCCCTTTCCGCTCCATTCGCACGCCATGGCCCATGTCCTTGAGGGCTTCCACGTCATCCACTTGGAAGACATGGGTCTCGTCTTGCGCGAAATAATCGTCCGTTTTAATGGCTTTGGCCACCGATTCAAAGTCGTACCCCTCGTGCAGTTCGATATAAACCATCCGGCGATGCACGCCCGTACCCGTGGGAATGGTCATCGACAAGGCGGCTTTCACTCCTTCGATGGCTTTTACCGCCACGGTATGCCCCATGCTCATGCCCGGCCCAAAATTAGTGTAGGTGATTCCCTTGGGGGCAATGGCTTCAAGGAGAGTACGGACAACCGAGTCGCTCCCGGGATCCCACCCGGCGGCGATAATAGACACCGCACCATGTTTTCTTGCCGCCTCCTGCAAGGATGCCCGCAATTCCACGATACCGCTGTGAATATCAAAGCTATCCACCGTGTTGATTCCCAATTCCAAGCACTCGGCCGCGTATTCCTCAACCCGACGGGTGGGTGTGCAAAGGATGGCCACATCTACTTCTTTCAAGCTCGAGATGGAAGTTACAACGTCATATTCCCTTAACTCGACCGGCACGTTCGACGCATCCCGCCGGACAATCCCCGCGACTTCGAAGTCGGGAGCCGCTTCCAGTGCTTCCACCACCTGTTTTCCTATATTCCCGTAGCCGACCACGGCGGCTCTTACCTTGCTTGCCATCTGTTCTGTTTTTTGGTTTGATGGGACGACCGGACTATCCAACCGCCTTTCGTGTTTCTTATCATGTTACAAATTCAAGATCTCGTCTTCAATTTTCAAAATACAAAAATAATAAAAATAGGAGACGGCCAATCATCAAATCATTT
>JBBACU010000280.1:0-3618 GCA_041656815.1 Proteiniphilum sp. | reverse complement strand
TTTCACTTGGATGCTTTCATTGTTTCGGCAAACCGGTGGATTCGCTCCTTCGAGAGCTTCACTACCAGGTCTTCGTTCTCGATCATCTGGTTAGTGATAAAACGTTCCCAAAAGCTCAGTTTGTCGGCATTCACCTCCCCGCCAAAATAATCGCGGGCCGACGCGTGCAGGCTCAACTCGGGGGGAAATGCCTCATCGAGCTGCCGCAGGGCTTTTTCGCCCGAGTAGAGGCAGCTGATAAACAGCCCCAGGTGCTTGGAGGTCAAAACACTCAAGTGGTACTCGCAAAACTCCGCGATCACCTCTTGAATCTCTCCCGAATGGATCGATCCCCCGATAATGATGGAGTCATACTTCGAAAGGTCGGGAACGTGCTCTCTGTGATTCAGGTTACAGATATCCACTTTCCCATCCATCAGACGGAATAACTCGCGGGCACATTTCTCCACCGCGCCGTGATTCGATGCAAAAACGATGAGTGTGTTATCCATAAGACCCTGTCGATTTATTACTTAATTAAAATGCGCCAACACGGCAGCCAAGTACGCGTAAGACGAGCCTACCGTACTTATTTTGACCGCCTCATCGGGCGAGTGGGCTCCGGTGATAGTAGGCCCAAAAGACACTATATCAAGAGGATGATCCACCTTTGATTGAATAATGCCGCATTCCAGGCCCGCATGGATAACCATTACTTTTGCCCGGTTCTCGTACATTTCAAGGTAGGTCCTCTCCATCACTCCCAGCAACTCTGAATGCGCGTTAGGCTGCCAGCCGGGGTAATCCCCCCCGAATTCCACTTTTGCCCCCGCAAGTTGAAAGAGGCTTTCGAGTGATGAGCATATCCACTCTTTTCGGCTCTCCGACGAGCTTCGCACCAGCAGCTTAACCTCGATGGTGGCGTCGCCAGTCTTCACCAGGGCCAAGTTTAGCGAACTTTCCACTACCCCGGGGAAATCAGCCAAGTAGCTCACTACCCCGTTGTGGCATCCCTCCACCGCGTTGATGAGATCGTCCTGCATCTCCACGGGCAAAAGGGCCGCGGGCATATCGGTACGTTCGGCTTTAAAGGAGATCATCTCTTCGATTCCCGCGTAATCCTCCCGGAAAAGCGACTCGTACTCGGCCACCAAGTCCACCAGGTCGTCGGACAACTGTTCGGGAATGGTAAGCACGGCAAATGATTCCCGCGGGATCGCGTTACGGAGCGATCCCCCTTGGATACTTGCCACGCGTGCCTCGTAATTGCTCACTACCTCTTTCAGGAAACGGTTCATTAGCTTGTTCGCGTTGGCGCGTCCCAGGTGGATCTGCACCCCCGAGTGCCCGCCTTTGAGTCCTTTCAGGCTCACCTTGTACGCCACATCTCCTTTATCAATATCGGTGTCCGGCTGATACCTGAAAGAGATATTCACGTCTCTCCCCCCCGCGCAGCCGATGCAAAGTTCGCCCTCCTCTTCGGTGTCGAGGTTAAGCATCAACGTGCCTTCCAGGAAACCTTTCTCCAGCCCGTTGGCCCCATCCATTCCCACTTCCTCGTCCACGGTAAAGAGCGCCTCGATGGCCGGGTGCTGTATCGTGTCGTCTTCGAGCAGGGCCATCATCATGGCACATCCGATGCCGTTATCGGCCCCCAACGTGGTAGAGCGGGCTTTTACCCAGTCGCCATCCACGTAAGCTTCAATAGGGTCACGCGCGAAATCGTGCTCCACGCCGCTATTTTTTTGGGGCACCATATCCAAGTGCGATTGCAAGATAATGGTTTTACCGTTCTCGTATCCTTTGGTAGCCGGCTTCTTGATCACCACGTTCCCCGCTTTGTCTTGCTTTACCTCCAGGTTCAACCGTTTCCCGAAATCCATGACAAACCGTGTCACCTCTTTCATTTGCCCGGTTGGGCGAGGTATGCGCGTTAACGCGTGAAAATGGCCCCACACGCTTTCGGGGTGCAAGTTTCGGACCTCTGTTGTAGTCATACTATCTATAATTTAACTGGTTTTCACTCTCTCTAACCGCGTGGCATCGCGCTTCACGTAAGGCATGGCAAACACGCCAAATAACCCGTACAGGATCTGCCATACCGATTGAATGGCAAACACCGCGCCGGCAAAGGCCAGTGCCTCGTTTTCCGTTACTCCCAAGATAAGGAGGGAAGAGATAACCACGAAATGCCAAGGGCCAATCCCTCCTTGTACCGGCACCGAGATACCGATGTTGGTCATCGCGAACACGATCAACCCGGCAAGCGGGCCCAGGTCTTTGGTAAAATCAAACGCGAAGAAGCAAATGTAAAAATACAAATAAAAACACAACCAGACCAAGATCGTGTAGATTATTATCGCTCTTTTCTCTTTCATCCGCGCTATAATCCTCAGATCATGCTTAAGCGTGGCGAAAAACAGCTTTACCTTCCGCACGAAAGTCGTGTGCTTGAACAAGATGAAAGGCAGCACCGCGGCCACTAACAACACCCCCAGGACCGCGTACAGCCAAGGGGATGAAAAGAACTGCACCACACTCTCTCCAAACTGGGGGTTATCCCTGAAGTAGGAGACAAAAAAGTCGATGTAAAGCACCACGCTGAAAAAGATGATGGTCAGCCCCGAGACGATATCCACCATTTTATCTACCAAGAAGGTCTCGATCGTTTTGGATAGCGGTATTTTATCGTACTTGCTCACCACACCGCATCGCCACACGTCGCCCGCGCGCGGCAATACGAAGTTGACCGCGTAGTTGCCCAGCGTAGCGTACACGATACTCGATCGGGGGGGATGGTATCCCAATGAATTAACAAATAGTTCCCATCGCAACCCCCGGAGCGTATTCCCTATGAGCCCAAATATCAATGAAAGGGCGATGATGCCGAAATTGGCCGATCCGATGATCCTCCATAACTCCTTGATATCGGTATTCCGATACATGAGCCAGATGATAGACAACCCGAGTGCCAAAGAAAACAGGGTCTTCAGCACGTTCTTCGCGGATTCAGAGTTCATTTTCACAAATTAAATTATCGTTTACTCGTCTGTTTCAATGCACCGCTATTCCCGGTCGCTTCCCCGCGTCCCGGTCGTGCTCTATCTTGTTTTTTTAGAACGAGTTTGTCTCGTTTTCTGTAATAAAATGTTACCTTTGCGCCGGCAAAGATAGTGAAAGCCGAGTGCAACGTCAAGCTTGCTTAGACAATGCCGAGGCGCATCCTATCTTATACAAAGATAGTGAAAGCCGAGAGCAACGTCAAGCTTGTTTGAACTATTCCGCTAAGCCAAATGAGCAGTGTTAAGCTTGCTTGAGCTCTGACATGGCGAGGAATAGTCTAATTTATGAACGTGGCTGAGGCGCCCTCTATCTTATACAAAGATAAGGAATAATCGGCATATGGCAATGTTTCCGGTAAAAGCAAAGAAAAACCTGGGCCAGCACTTTCTCAAGGACAAGGGAATCGCTCGCCGGATAGCGGCAACCCTCGACGATGTGGCCGAGCTTCCCATCTTGGAGGTGGGTCCCGGCACCGGCATGCTTACCCGCTTCCTGGTAGAGAAAGAGAGGGATCTCACCGTGGTGGAGATCGACCGCGAGTCGGTGGCCTATCTTCGCGAGCATTATCCCCAACTT
>JBBACU010000279.1:0-3633 GCA_041656815.1 Proteiniphilum sp. | reverse complement strand
CATTTCCAGTCGCGATGTGTCGTTGAGCAGGCAGTCCGGCTCTTTCAAGGGGTTTTGCGGCGTCACCACGAACCACACCTCGTCGAGGCGGGTGAACTCCCGCATGTAATTTGCCAAGATCAGGTGTCCCGCGTGAATAGGATTGAATGAACCGGAGAAGATACCCACTTTCATAATTAAAAATGAAAAATGAAGAATTAAGAATTAAAAATCAAGGATTCCGGGATTTCAGCATTGAATTGTTGAATTGTTGAATTGCGTAACGCGAATGAAGAGCCAAGAATAAAAAAACCGATGCTCCGGAGTGGCACATCGATCTTTTTATGGTCTTTCAGACGAGGCGGTTAACCGCTAAGCTCGCTTAAAGAGAGAAATAATCCAGAGCAATATAATTGCCCCGACAAGGGCCGTCACGAGGCTGCCAATAATACCTCCCGCGGCAATACCCAACAGGCCAAAGACCCATCCGCCTATCACCGCGCCGATAATTCCAACCAGTAAGTTGACGATAAAGCCGAAGCCACCGCCCCGCATTAATTTACCTGCCAGCCATCCGGCAATTGCTCCGATGATAATCCACCATACCCATCCCATAGTTCATTCTTTTTTAATGTTAATACTCATTCTTAAGGGTTGATACGTCATCAACTTTCTTAACGATTTAACGTAATTAACAAAGAATAGTTTAACAAAAGGGGAAAAAAATCATCGTCCGGCTGTCATCACGTGCCCTTCGAGTGAAGTATTTCACGCCCTTCAGCTCATTCTATGCTTGTAATCTTCGTACCCGAATTCCCGGTACAGCTCGAACGTTCCTTCCTTGGTCCACAACCCGATGGAGGGATGTGACACCCCGTTAAAGAGGGTGGTTTTAACGGTCGTGTAGTGCATCATGTCTTCAAACACGATCCGGTCGCCCACTTCCAATGGTTCGTCGAACGACCAGTCGCCCATGAAGTCGCCGCTCAAGCAGCTGTTCCCTCCCATGCGGTAGGTAGGCTTCTCGGGGAGGGGCTCGTGGTATGCTCCCCGTATGCGCGGCTTATAAGGCATTTCGAGGCAATCCGGCATATGGCACGCGAACGAAACGTTGAGCATGGCGGTCTTCACCCCGTTGTTTTCCACCACGTCGGCCACGGTCGACACCAACACGCCGGTTTCCCACGCGAAGGCGCTGCCGGGCTCCAAGATCACTTCGAGGTGCGGGTACCGTTGCTTGAATCTTTCGAGCAAACCCACGAGGTGGTCCACGTCGTACTCCTTATGGGTAATCAAGTGTCCCCCGCCGAGGTTGAGCCACTGCACTTGTTGGAGCAAGTGCCCAAATTTTTGTTCTACCACCTCGAGCGTTTTTTCGAGGTCGTACGAGTTATTTTCGCAGAGGTTGTGCAGGTGTAGACCGGTGATCCCATCGGGCAGCCGCTCCCCTATTCCATCGGCGGTGACACCGAGCCTCGAACCGGGCGTGCTGGGATTGTAAAGAGCGGTATCCACCACCGAGAACTCCGGGTTAATCCGTATCCCGCACTCGATTTTTTTCCCGTCAGCTTTCACGCGCGGGTAGAAACGTTCGAATTGCGCGAGCGAGTTAAAGGTGATGTGGCTGCTATATTTCAGGAAAACAGGAAAATCGCCGTCGGTATACGCCGGCGCGTAGGTATGTGCCGGGCTGCCCATCTCCTCGTACGCCAAGCGGGCTTCAGAGATGGAACTGGCGGTAGAGTGTCCCACGTACTCCCGGATGATGGGGAACGACTTCCACAAGGCAAACGCTTTGAATGCCAGTATTATTTCCACGCCCGCGCGTTCTTTTACCGAGCGTATCTTTTCGAGGTTCTCGCGCAGCAATGCCTCTTCCATGACATAGCAGGGAGAGGGTATCTTTGAAAAATCAATCATGTTCAGGCAAAGGGTTTTCGGCTTGTTGATACCCACCGATATGCACCTTTTCCCAGTGCAGGTTGTCGATATCGGCGGGGGTTCTTTCTCTCTCTTTTTTCCCGAAAGAAATCAGGCACAGCACCTCTAACGGCATCGGCACCTCCAGCAGTTCGTTGATAAATTCTCCCGCGGTCACGGTTTCGGAAAAGAGGCGGTTACGCACCTGTATCCAGCAACTGCCAATACCCAGCTCTTCGGCCTGCATCTGCATGTTGATGGCCGCGATGGAGGCATCTTCCACCCACGCGTCGCTCACCAACGGGTTGCCCAAGACCACGATAGCCAACGTGGCGTCGGCGACAAACTCCGCGCTCTTTGGCTTGCATTTCGAGAGTTTATGAAGCATCTCTTTCTCTTCCACGGCGATAAACTCCCACGAATGCCTGTTCTTGGAGGTGGGCGAAAGCAACGCTGCCTCGAGTATTTTCTTGGTATCGTCTGCCGAAAGCGACTCTTGGCTGTATTTTCGGATGCTCCGGCGGCGTACCTGTAATTGCTGAAAACTATTCATTGCACCACTTTTTTTTTAATTCAGCTGCAATGATACAAAAAAAAGGGGAACTTTCCGATTCAGCATCCCTCGATAGCGGGTAAAAGGGAAACATTATATAGATTAATTCTAAACAAGACCATTTTTTTTCGCTATTTTTTCATAATATAAGATGCGCCTCGGAAAAACTCAAGCAAGCTTGGTTATTCCGAGGCTTTCACTATATTTGTACAAAAATAAAATTCACCCATGTATCACTCGTCGAAAATAAGGGTAAAACCTTCCGTAAAAATGGCTGACCTCATCGATGGGAATCCCAACCTGCTGCTTATGCTTCAGCATTTCAACATCGATTTCAGGGTGAGCGACCAGACCGTGCTGCAGCTGTGTGATCGTTACGACATCAGCGAGAACCTTTTCGTGAACATAGCCAATTTATACAACGGGTTCAGCAGCAAGGGGTATCAACTCTACACCGAGAAAGAACTGGTACAAGTAATTGATTTTTTAAAGAACACGCACGATTACTATCGTTCGGACAAGTACCCGCAGATTAGTTCATACATTCGTGAACTGCAGGAGAAGCATCCCGAGCGGGAAGTAAAATTGCTTGAGAAGTTTTTCAACGACTACTTCGTGGAGGTCCTCGAGCACCTCGATTACGAGGATAACGTGGCTTTTCCCTACTTCCTCACGCTTTTGCAAAACGGGGCGAAGAAGGAGGGTCACGAGCAATACTCCTCCAAGAAGTACAGCGACCATCACACCGATATCGAATTAAAGCTAAAGGATTTGAAGAACCTGTTGCTCAAGTATGTCCAGATTGACAACGACTTGGGCTTGCGGCGGCGGTTGTTTTTTTCCCTTTACGAACTCGAGTTTGATCTATATATTCACTCGCTTATCGAAGAGACCATACTGATCCCTTCCGGAGTGAACTTCGAAAACAAGTAAAATGCATAAAACCCCCATCCATATTGCCCTATTAGAAACGTCAAGAATTATCTGTGAGGGGATTCAAGCCATCCTTAATCAATCGCCGGAACTGGATGCGCGTATTCACCGGGTAGAGAACCTGGACGACCTCGAGGAAGTGCTTCAAGATCACTCCATTGACATATTGATTGCCAGCCCCGTGCACTTCGTGAACCGCGAGAAGGAGATCAAGGCCATCCGCAAGCAGTACCTCACGATGGCCTTGG
>JBBACU010000278.1:0-3655 GCA_041656815.1 Proteiniphilum sp. | reverse complement strand
GAGGGCTACTAACGGGAACAGGAACCATCCTTTCCTCCTGATAATCCAGTACAACATTAACAGAAAATTAATAGCCAACAGCAGTGTCAGGAACAGTCCCATCCATTGCAACTCCATGCAGCGAGCCGGATGAACGCGTGCCGCGAAAAAACCTCCTACCGCCAAAAGCACCGGGATTATAGTAATAACCCCGAACACTGCATCAAAAAGACCCAAAAGAACCCGCTTTCCCATCTCTTTATCACACGTGTTTATAGAGGGTCTCAAGTAACATATTCCTGTCTAACGGCTTGGCCAAAAAATCATTACAGCCAATTTCAAGCAGTCGCCTTTTATCTGCCTCGTACGCGTACGCGCTCACGGCAATAATGGGGGGCCCACCGGGGGACTTCTCTCGAATCAAACGGGTCGCCTCCATCCCGTCCATCCGGGGCATCTTAACATCCATCAAAATCAGGTCGGGCACCTCTTTCTCGAACAATTCAAGCACTTCAATGCCATCCCTCGCGTGCAACAGTTGAAACTCTTTTCCAATCATAGCTTGTATCAGCGCGAAGTTCTCCTCGTTATCCTCCGCTACTAAAATGGTTCTTTTCTCTTTTTTCTTACCCCTCGAAGCCGGAACGAAATCAGGTTTTACATCTTCTCTTTCCTCTTCTTGTCCCGGGAGTTGCAGGGGTATCCTGAACGAAAACAGCGAGCCCACTCCTACCTCCGAAGCCACGGAGATATCACCTCCCATCCGCTCCACGATTGACTTGCATATAGAGAGCCCAAGCCCCGTTCCGGGAATAAAATGGTTGACTCGCTCAAAACGGTCAAAAATAGTTGCCAGTTTATCTTCCGGGATCCCGATCCCGGTATCTTTCACGAAAAATTCCACGAAACCGGGTATTGGCTTATACCCCCAGGTAACCGTTCCTTTCTCCATGAACTTGACCGCGTTATCAAGCAGGTTTGAAATTACTTGCGTAACCCTATTTTTATCCAGCTTCATGAATTGTTTCTCTTCCGGCACGTCGAGAAGCAGCGTGGCATGTGACGAGCAGAACTGACGTGCTGCCTGTATCTCGCGGCACAAGTCGTTGAGTTCGATGTTCGAATAGTGAAATTCCAACGTGCCCGACTCTATCTTAGAAAGGTCAAGCACCTCATCAATCAACATCAGCAACCTCCGGTTGCTCGATTCGATAATACCGAGGTATTGCTTTCGCTCTTCGGGATTATCAATATCAGTCAAGATTGTTGAAAAACCCACGATCGAGTTTAACGGTGTACGTATTTCGTGGCTCATGTTGGATATAAACGCCGACTTCAACCGGTCTGACTCCTCTGCTTTCTCTTTTGCCTTTTTTAGTTCGATCTCGTAACGGAATCGTTCCGATACATCACGGCAGAGGTGCCATATCATATCTTCTCCATAGTCGTTACGGAAAACAAACGCGGAACAGTCGAAGCTGACCTCATCCCCCATCAAATTTGAAGAACTCCAGGTATATTGGATGGCGTTGTTGTTCTTTCTCAATTGTCCAGTAAAAATCTCCCATGCCTCTTGATTCTCGAACTTCGGCAGAATCTGGTGCACCTTGTATTTCGTGATATCCGCGTCCTTAGGCAGGTTACACTGCTTCCTGCAAAATTTATTGCCAAAGACCATTGTCCCGTCCATCTTCGTGGCAAAAATACCGTCGTTCGAGCTATCCAATGCCATCGATAACATTTTTAACCGATCCCACCTCAGCACGATATCGTCGATATTCTGGGTATATCCCTCGATAATAATGTCGCCGTTATGATCGCGATAGGTATTCACGATTTTCAATCTCAGGTAATAGGTCCTATCTTTCACGATCCTGAACTCGAAAGTATCTTCCAATATATCCGCTCGCTGAAGTATATCCACGAGTTTCTCCTTGTCCTCGGGATGGACGTGTTCCAAGTACTCTTCAAGTCTCCAGACCTCCTCGGTCTCTACATTCATTACCACTCCCACGAACCCGGAATAATGGATTATCTTGGTTGCTGTATTGTAGGTCCAGTAGCCGATTTTTGCCTCTCTGCCGGTTTCTGTCAAACGCCTGTTTGCCATCTCCAACCGCCGTTTCATCTGGCTTCTCCGTGTAATATCGCGGTATTGGCAGAGCAGGTGCCCCTCGTCGTATTTATGAGCTATAAATTTGAAATAGTACATTTTATCGGGAGCCGGCAAGTCATAGTTGGCATTAGAGATTTCCCCTTGCCGGGCCACCTGTTGCAACGCGGGTCTCAGCTCCCGCACGGTCTCTTCCGGGAAAACATCAAAGATATTTTTTCCTACTAACAATTTTTGATCGTTCACGTACGGGTTATTTTCCGTTTTCACGATCATGTCCACGCAGGTGCCATCGTTTTTCAAAAACAGCAGCGTGTCGCAGGTCATGCTTAATAAGCGTGACGCGTGCTTTTCATCGTGTAAAACACCGTTTGTTTCCATGTGGGTTCTTATTAAACTTCGTGAAATCAAAGGTAGCGAATAAATCCAAACAAGTTAATCTTAATTCTCGCGAGCGACCTCAATTTAACAAATAACAACACTCCTCCATCCTTCCTCCATCCCTCCTTCATATTGTTGGCTTCTCCTTGCTTCATCCTTGTCTTATTCTTACCTTGTTCTATTAGAAAAGAGAAATAAAAGAGCAAGGTAAGACTGAGGTAAGAGTGAGGTAAGACTCAGCTAAGAGTAAAAAAAGAGCAAGTACCAGCGAAGTTAGGGCGAAGTAAGGGACAAATACTAATTGAAAAGGGGAGAAACAAGATAAAAATATAGTTAACAATGCCTCTGATTTGTTAATGTGAAATATATCCTAAATATCGGGTATTACCAAATATCGCGACAGTGAAACTCGACTCATGCTCTTTTCGCTTTTTCCCAAGCGGCGTTTCCCTTGAAGTTTCTCAGGTAAATCATTCCTTTGAACACGTTGAGGTTCATGAACAGGAAATAGTAAGGAATGAACAGGATCTTATTTTTAACGGCATGATGAGCCAGGTACCACCCGGTACATGCCGTCAGGTAAAAGAGCCCTTGTCCCGCGGCGAGCAGCTGGTACAGCCACACGGGTTCAGCCGGGAAGGCCAGTAAAAGAACATTTAGCGGGACCAACAAGAAGAGCGCGACGGGGGTAATGGTCCATCTCAATACCCGGTGAGAAATATACTGGAAGCTAAGGCACCCATGACGAAAGATGTTCAGCAGCGGGCGCAACCTCCCGATGGCCTGCAACCCACCCGCGGCGATGCGTACCTTCCTTTTCTGTTCCTCTTGCATGTTCAGCGAGCCTGATTCCATGGCATACGCGTCTTTGCAATACGCGATCCGGTATCCTTTCGACGCGATGCGTAATGACACGATAAAATCATCCAGCAGGGTATCGTCCGGCATCTCCTCGAACAGGCTCGCGCGGATGGCAAAAAGTTCACCGGCGGCCCCTACTGCCGAGTAGAGCCGGGAGTCCAAATCTTTTAGTGTCGACTCGTAGCGCCAGTAAGTCCCTTCTCCTCCCGACGAGGCGGTATCTTTCTCTTTTACCGCGATCCGTTTTTCCCCGGCCACGCATCCTGTTTTGGGGTCTGTAAAAGCCTTCACGATCACCTTTACCGCCTCTCGGTTAAGTCG
>JBBACU010000277.1:0-3663 GCA_041656815.1 Proteiniphilum sp. | reverse complement strand
GGGACCAAAGACTTGACCCGATGTATACCCGTTTTGATAGAAGGAACCTGTATGTCACGCACGACGTGACCTATCAACTGCAAAAGGGAAAAAATGTGGTGGGAGTGATTCTTGGGAACGGGTGGTATAACCATCAATCCATGGCGGTATGGGATTTTCACCGCGCGCCGTGGCGAAACAGGCCCACCTTCTGCCTTGACCTGCGGGTCACCTACACGGATGGCACCGTGGAAACCATTTCAACCGATCTAAGCTGGAAGAAATCAGACAGTCCCGTTGTCTTTAACAGCATCTACACGGCGGAACATTACGACGCTCGGCTAGAACAGGAGGGATGGAGCGCGCCCGGCTTCGATGATTCCAAGTGGCATGGAGTAGGCCTGCGCTCCGCTCCTTCCCAGAACATTACCTCCCAACAGGTAAGACCAATACGCAACGTGTTGACGCTCCCGGCTCAATCCATCAACAAGATAAACGAGAAAACATACGTGTACGACTTCGGACAAAACATGGCGGGGGTGACTAAAATAATGGTCTCCGGCAAAGAAGGCACCGAATTACGTGTAAAACACGGGGAACGGCTTCATGATGACGGACGACTCGATATGAGCAATATCGATGTCTATTACCGGGGAGATAAAGAAAAGGATCCATTTCAAACAGATATTTTGATATTGAGCGGGAAGGGAGAAGATGAGTTTATGGCCCGCTTCAATTACAAGGGATTCCGGTACGTGGAAGTAACAAGCAGCGAACCGGTCGAGCTCGATGAAAACAGCGTGACCGCTTATTTCATGCACAGCGATGTGCCTCCCGTCGGGAAAATCGAAACATCCAGCGAGCTAATCAACAAGCTATGGTGGGCAACCAATAACGCGTACCTATCCAACCTGATGGGTTACCCTACCGACTGCCCGCAACGCGAGAAAAACGGGTGGACCGGCGATGGTCATTTCGCGATCGAAACGGCGTTGTACAACTTCGATGGCATCACCGTGTACGAAAAATGGTTGGCCGATCACCGCGACGAGCAACAACCCAACGGGGTGCTCCCGGATATTATCCCAACGGGAGGCTGGGGATACGGTACCGCCAATGGATTAGATTGGACCAGTACCATCGCTATCATCCCGTGGGAAATATATAAATTCTATGGGGATAGCAAACTGTTGGCAGACTGTTACGAGAATATCAAACGGTACGTGGATCACGTGGATCGCACCAGCCCCAACGGGCTTACCTCGTGGGGGAGGGGCGACTGGGTGCCGGTAAAATCTCGCTCGAACCTCGAGTTAACCTCCTCCGTCTACTTCCACGTGGACGCGAAAATACTGGCTGAAGCGGCTAAATTATTCGGAAAAGAGGAAGATCACCGGTATTACTCCGCGTTGGCAGAGAAAATCAAAGATGCCATCAACGAGAAATACCTGGACCGGGAAACCGGCATCTATGCCAGTGGTACGCAAACTGAACTGAGTGTGCCTCTTCAATGGAAGATAGTCCCGGAAGAAGTGATCCCTCTCGTGGCACGAAATCTCGCGAAGAAAGTAGAAGAAGCGGGATTCCACCTTGACGTGGGTGTACTGGGAGCCAAAGCCATCCTGAACGCGTTAAGTGAAAACGGCTATCCCGACGTGGCATACAAGATAGCGGTCCAAGATACCTATCCCTCGTGGGGTTGGTGGATCGTGAACGGGGCCACGACCCTGCTCGAGAACTGGGACCTGGATGCCGAGCGGGACATATCCGATAACCACATGATGTTCGGTGAAATTGGCGCGTGGTTCTTTAAGGGGCTGGGAGGCATCTATCCCGACGCTTCACAACCCGGATTCAAGCATATTATTTTGCGTCCCCACTTTGAAAAAGACTTGGATCAATTCGATGCTCGGTTTAACTCGCCCCGCGGGCTCATCCACTCAGGATGGAAATGGCAGGGAGGAAAAGTAAACTACCAGATCGTGGTGCCTCCAAACAGCAATGCCACGTTGTACCTTCCCGAATACGTGGAAGGCAGCAGGCTGATACAACTGGATGCGGGAGCCCATAATCTCACTTTTAGCATCAAGAAATAAACAGTCATAACAAATCAGCCGCTACAATTGCATGGATAGTATGAAGAAAACAATATCTTTTCTGGTTTTAATAACCCTTATTTCGATCTCGGTTTTTGGGAAGGAGGAAGCATCAGTCGCACCCGTAAACCTCACGTGTGAATACCTCACCAATCCGACCGGACTGGATATAGCGCGTCCACGTTTCAGCTGGACGCTGCTGCCGGCCGACGAATCGGCTTACGGACAACGACAAACAGCGTACCGTATACTGGTAGGAAGTTCAATGCAAAAAAGGATTGACCATTCCGGCGATATGTGGGACAGCGGATGGATCGAATCAGACAATATGCGGCTGGTGGAATACGAAGGTAAACCGTTGCAATCCGATCAAAAATATTATTGGTCGGTATCGGTCAAAGATGAAAAGGGAAGGATATCGCCCGGCAAGAGAGCGGAATGGACTACGGGATTGTTCTCGCGAGACGAGTGGACGGCGAAGTGGATCGGCACGGACGAAACCTACGACCCCGCAAAAGGGCCCAATAAGATGTACGATCCTTGGTTCCGGAAAACGTTCGATGTAAACGAAAAACCATCGAAAGCAACCCTGTTCGTGGCTTCGGTAGGATATCATGAAGTATATGTCAACGGGCAACGGATCGACGACCATGTCCTGGCACCGGCGGTAACGGATCATACCCAAAGGGCCCGCTATATTGCTTACGATATTGCACCCGCACTTACCTCCGGCACCAACGTTATTGTGTTGTGGCTGGGGACCTCATGGTCAATTTTCGCGCCTTACGCGACTCCCGACAAACCCCGCGCGCCCTTGGTGATAGCCCAGACAGATATTTACAGTAATGATAACCGGAAGTTGGACAGGATCGTCACCGATGAATCATGGAGAACACACCCAAGCCCCAATAAGCTGATCGGCAATTGGGGATTTCCCGTGGGTGGATACGGGGGCGAGATTTGGGATGCCGGTAAAGAGGTGGAAGGCTGGAATCTGCCTACCCTGGACGACAACAACTGGAAAAATGCCACGGTACACACACCGCCCCTGAAGTTATCAGCCCAACAGGTGGAAACCAATCGCTTGTTTAATGAAATCCAGCCCGTTGCCATAGACGTCCGCCCCGATGGTTCTTACCGGGTAGACATGGGAGTGAACTTCGCGGGATGGACCCGCATCCCCGTGCAAGGAAATCCCGGCGACACCGTCCGGTTCCTGTTTTCGGAAAGAGAGCAGGACGACATGACCTTCGACATGATGAACGCCTATGTAATCGGTCCATCGGGAGAGGGTGTATTTGAAAACCGCTTCAATTACAGTTCGGGAAGATGGATCACGATCAAAGGGTTGGCGGCGGTTCCCCGCAAACAGGATATAAAAGGTTGGATGGTACGCACCGCCTTCAATGAAGCCACCCGGTTCGAGTGTTCCGATCCATTGCAAAACTGGATCTACAATACGGTAAAATGGACTTTTGAGAATCTGTCTCTCGGCGGATTTATCGTCGACTGTCCCCAACGCGAACGATTCGGTTACGGCGGCGATGCACATGCCACTTCCGAAACCGGGCTGCTCAATTACAAGTTG
>JBBACU010000276.1:0-3685 GCA_041656815.1 Proteiniphilum sp. | reverse complement strand
CGCATATAAAGAGGCGTGATCACTCCTTCGCAAGAAACAGCGAACAGTCTTATTACATGGTTTATCGTGTCCCTTGCCGGTTTGGTGTAGGGGGTGCGACGAATCGCATATACGATTAATAGTTTTGATAAAATGCAAAAAATAACCACACTCTTTGTTTTTCTTTTTCTCTCTTCGGCTTTCACTTTTTCCCAAGACGTGGTCGCGTGGGACTTTTCCCTCGAGGATGCCGGTAACGGGGAAGTGAATATCATTGCTAACGCGTCCGTCGATGAGGGATGGTACATGTACGAATATTGCCACGAGTCCGGTATTCAATCTCATTTTCTTCGCGTTGCTCATCACCTTTGCCTTCTCCTTCATGGGGGCGTTCGAGCTGGTGCTCCCGGGATCGTGGACCAACAAGATGGACAGCAAGGTGGATAGCACGACAGGGTTCATTAGCCTGTTTTTCATGGCGTTTACCTTGGCGTTGGTCTCCTTCTCCTGCACCGGACCCATCATCGGCTGGCTGTTGGTAGACGCGGCCACCCACGGCAACTTCCTGGCGCCGGCCCTCGGTATGTTCGGGTTCGCGTTTGCCCTCGCTATCCCGTTCACCCTCTTCGCGGTCTTTCCCTCTTGGTTAAAGACGCTGCCTAAATCGGGAAGCTGGCTCAACTCGGTGAAGGTGGTGCTCGGCTTTATCGTGCTGGCGGTATCGCTCAAGTTCTTGTCGGTAGCCGACCTCTCCGGCGGATGGGGAATCCTGCAGCGCGATGTCTTCCTGGCATTGTGGATCGTGATCTTCGGACCACACAAGATTTCAAGCTGGCGGACAATCCAATGGACGTTGTCTTCAATGATTACGAGGCCGGTATGGCCCACGCGGCACGAACAGGAAAGCCGGTGTTGCTGGAGTTTGGCGGCCACGGCTGCGTGAATTGCCACAAGATGGATGCTACCGTGTTGGCCGACGACCGCGTGAGGGAGTTGATCGATGAAGAGTTCGTGTTTATCGTGTTGATGGTCGACGAGCGGGCGCGATTGCCGGAGATCATCGAAGTGGATGAAAACGGGAGAACGTCCCGGTTGAGAACCGTGGGGGATAAATGGAGCTACCTGCAACGCCACAAATTCGGCACCCAGTCGCAGCCCTTCTACGTGGTGCTCAACCAGGAAGGAAAGCCCCTCTCCCCGTCGCACGCGTACGACGAGAGCGTGGACAACTACGTGCAATTCTTAAAGACGGGGCTGGATAATTTCAAGAGCAACAGGTAGGCAGGGGGTGCCGTGCAAGCACTCGTCGCATCCTACATGAAAAAGGGGCTGTCTCGCGTGGAGGCAGCCCCTTTAAAATTTCACAGGCGATCGGCCGGGGAGTTTACGCCACCGAGTACACCTTGATTTCGGGTGCTTTGTCGAATAGCGGAGACAGTTCCCTAACCACGTCGTCCGTGAATAAATCGGTATTTAAGTACGCGTTTGCCTCTTCAACGCTTTCAAAACCGTGGAGCACCTGCACGTCTTCGTCGCGGATCAGCAGTTCTTTAGACGCGGCCCCCTTGATCGTGTCCAAGAACGCTTGTTTGTACTTGTTATAAACGCCAGCCGCTGTCGGCCTGTTTGCATCGCTCACGTACATCGTGATTTCTAAATAAGCTTTTGCCATAATTGTACTCAATTAAAATGGATATCACTATTGATTCCACGAAATTACGGAATGGTACCCACAAACGGGCGGGTGAAATGGAATAATCATGGTAGTTTTCGGAAAAGAATGCGTTAGGAGCCCGGTCGCTCTGAAAACAAAAAAGCCGGCTCTCCTTTGAAAGCCGGCTCTGTTCGATAGTTGCGGAGACAGGACTCGAACCTGTGACCTTTGGGTTATGAGCCCAACGAGCTACCAACTGCTCCACTCCGCGATCTGTTTTCCTTAATTGGACTGCAAAGATAGGGCTTTTATTTGAAATAACAAAATATCCCCATTCTTTTTTATATGTAGCCGAAAAATTGTACTTTTGAGACAAATTCTTCTTTTTATGTCAGACAGCATTGTGCTTATCCCCACGTATAACGAGAAAGAGAACATCGAAAACATTATTCGAGCGGTGTTTAACTTGGAAAAAGAGTTCCATATCCTGGTCATCGATGACGGCTCGCCCGATGGCACGGCCCACATCGTGAAACGGTTGATGGATGCCGAGTTCCGGGACAAGTTATTTATCGAGGAGCGAAAAGGAAAGCAGGGATTGGGCACGGCCTATATCCATGGCTTTAAATGGGCGTTAAATCGTTCCTACGACTTTATCTTCGAAATGGATGCCGATTTCTCGCACGATCCCAATGATCTCCCGCGACTCTATGCTGCGTGCAAGGACGAAGGGTATGACCTCTCGGTTGGATCGCGATACTCCACCGGGGTAAACGTGGTGAACTGGCCGATGGGCCGCGTGCTGATGTCCTACTTCGCGTCGAAGTACGTGCGGCTTATTACCCGCTTTCACGTGAGAGACACCACGGCAGGCTTTGTGTGCTACCGGCGGAAGGTGCTGGAAACCATCGATCTCGATAACATCAAGTTCAAGGGATACGCGTTCCAGATAGAGATGAAATACACCGCCCACGTGTTGGGTTTCAAGATAAAAGAGGTGTCGGTCATCTTCGTGAACCGTCAGCTGGGAACCTCCAAGATGAATAGCAGCATATTCGGTGAGGCTTTCTTCGGAGTGATCGATCTCCGGTGGCGAAAGCTGTCCGGAAAAATAAAACCGCGTACTAAACTCATTAACGCATAGCTATGATCCTGATTCATAAAGCAACCCTGATTAACGAGGGGGAGATCTACGAGGGGTCTCTCCTGCTGGAAGGTGAACGAATTTCCCGCGTGATGCGGGGTGAAGTGCCGGAGGCTTTGTTCAGAAGCGCTCGAGAGGTTATTGACGCGCGCGGTCTCTGGCTCATACCGGGCGTTATCGACGACCAAGTGCATTTTCGCGACCCGGGGTTGACGCGCAAGGGAGATATTTACACCGAAAGCCGGGCCGCTGTAGCCGGCGGGGTGACTTCCTACATGGAAATGCCCAATACCATTCCGCAGACGACGACCCTGAGCGCGCTCGAGCAGAAGTTCGAGATGGCCGCCTCGAAATCAATGGCTAACTTCTCTTTTTACCTCGGAGCGACCAATGACAACATGGCCGAGCTGAAGCGGGTGGATAAAAAAAACACGTGTGGCGTGAAAATATTCATGGGATCGTCCACGGGGGACATGCTGGTGGATAATAACCGGGCGTTACAAGAGATCTTCGCCGAGGTCGATACCTTGGTTGCCACCCATTGCGAGAAAGAAGAGATTATCCGGGAGAACGTGGCCCAGTATCGCTCCAAGTTCGGCGAGGAGGTGCCGATAAAATACCACCCGTTAATTCGGAGTGCCGAAGCTTGTTACCGTTCTTCGGCAGAGGCGGTGGAACTGGCTGACAAATACGGTACTCAACTCCACGTGTTGCATCTCTCCACGGCGCGCGAGATGAGCCTGTTCAGTTCTTCTCCCTTGGAGGAGAAAAAAATAACGGCAGAGGCATGCGTGCACCATCTCTGGTTCACGGACGAGGATTATGTCCGGCGGGGAGCGCGTATCAAGTGGAATCCCGCCGTGAAGACCGCGGAAGATAGGGAGGCGCTGCGCGTAGCGTTGAACCAG
>JBBACU010000275.1:0-3692 GCA_041656815.1 Proteiniphilum sp. | reverse complement strand
TATAACTACGAGATGCAGGTTATGGGGACTGGCAAGACCGACGGTAACGGGTTCGCGGAAATTGATTACGCGAGGGGGCGCCCGTTTGTCGTGACAGCCACTAAAGGCGATGATATCGGCTACTTGGAAGTGCAGGACGAGGCGTCGTTGTCGCTCAGCCGGTTCGATGTAAGCGGGAAAGAGATACAGAAGGGATTGAAAGGGTACGTCTATACCGAACGCGGCGTCTGGCGCCCCGGCGATACCTTGTTCGTTTCGTTTATCTTGGAAGATAAGGAACGAAAACTGCCGGAAGGGCACCCCGTGACGCTCGAAGTGCACACGCCCCGGGGTCAGTTTTACCAACGACAGGTAAAGACCGAAGGAGTAAACGGGTTCTATACCTTCCGCGTCGCTACCGATCCCACCGTGGAAACCGGCATGTGGCAAGGACAGGTAAAAGTGGGGGGAACCACGTTCCACAAATCGCTCCGGGTAGAAACCATCAAACCCAACCGGTTGAGGGTACGCCTGGATACCGACTCCATCATTGACGCGACAGGAGGGGTAATATCCGGCCGGCTCACGTCGCAATGGCTGCAAGGCGCTCCCGCCTCGAACCTGAAAGCGGAGGTGGACCTGACGCTCGTCGCGTCCGACAACCCGTTCAATGGCTATCCCGGCTATTCGTTCAATAACCCGGTCGTGAGATTCGAGACCAGCCAGACAAAAATATTCGAGGGGGTACTCGATGCTTCCGGCGCGGCGACGGTAAACGCCAAGGTGCCGGTGGCCGAGAATGCACCGGGAATGCTGCGGGGAAACATCCTTTCGCGCGTGTATGAAAGCGGGGGAGACATGAGTTTTTACGGGCAAACGGTTTACTACTCTCCCTATAAAACCTACGTGGGAGTGAAATCTCCCGCAGTACGCGCGGGTGAGTTCCTGGAAACCGACGCCCCCATCGCGTTCGACGTGGCGACGGTAGACGCGTACGGGAAACCGGTAGCCGGCAACGTGGAGTACAGCGTCTATAAACTCAACTGGAGCTGGTGGTGGAACAGTACCCGGGAAGACCTGGGTGCCTACGTGAACAATACCGCGGCTAACGTGGTGGCCACCGGGGAAGCAACCCTCGCGAATGGCAAAGGGAAAATCAATTTCCAAGTGGATTATCCCGACTGGGGACGTTACTTGCTCCTGGTAAGAGACCAGTCGGGCAAGCATGCCACGGGAACAGTCTTCTACGTGGATTGGCCCTCGTGGCGGGGACGCTCTGCCAAAACCGACCCGGAAGGACTGACCATGCTGGCGTTTTCTACCGATAAACCCACGTATGAAGTGGGGGAGGAGGCCACGGTCATTATCCCGAAGAGCTCGGAAGGACGGGTACTCATCAGCATCGAGAACGGGTCGGGCATCTTGCATCGCGAATGGGTAAGTACTTCGGCAGAAGAAGATACAAAATACACGATACAGGTCACCGAGAGGATGGCTCCCAACTTCTACGTGTTTGCCACGATGCTGCAGCCGCACGCGCAAACGGTGAACGACCTGCCTATACGCATGTATGGCGTGGTAAACGTGGGCGTGCAAAACAAAAATAGCGTTCTCGAACCGGTAATCCGGATGCCGGACGCGCTTCAACCCGAGAAAGAGTTCACGGTTTCGGTATCGGAAAAAACCAACAAACCGATGACCTACACGCTTGCGATCGTGGATGAAGGGCTGCTTGACCTCACCTCGTTTAAAACACCGAACGCCTGGAGCGAGTTTTACGCCCGTGAAGCCCTCGGCGTGCGCACGTGGGACTTGTTCGACCGCGTACTGGGAGCTAACAGCGGCATGATGGGGCCATTGCTGGGTATCGGTGGCGACGAAGCGCTGAACCCGTCCCGCGACAACGTGAACCGCTTTAAGCCCATCGTGAAGTTTATCGGGCCGTTCACCTTGAAGGGCAGCGAGACCAAAGCGCATACCCTCCGGCTTCCCCAGTACGTGGGGTCGGTACGGGTGATGGTAGTGGCCGGGGGAGACGGAGCCTACGGCAGTGCCGAGAAAACCGTGGCCGTGAAGAGCGACCTGATGACGCTCTCCACGCTCCCGCGGGTGTTGGGACCGGGCGAAGAGGTATGGCTCCCGGTGAACGTTTTCGCGGAAAATAACACCCGGAACGTGCAGGTTTCTATCCAGACGAAAGGACTGCTTAAACCGACCGACGGGTCCACCAAGAGCATCTCGTTCGCCAAACCGGGCGACGATATCCTGTTTTTTAAACTGGAAGCCGGGCCGGAAACCGGGACGGAGCAAGTGGTGATAAAGTCTTCGGGCAACGGCATCACGTTCACGGAAACCATCGACATCGCTATCCGGAACCCGAACACGCCGACCGTCCTCACGCGGGCGGGACTGGTGGAACCGGGAGAGTCGGTGACGTTCGATATTCAAACCGATGCCGTGAACCCGGAGGACTGGGCTACCCTCGAGCTCTCGCGCTTGCCAAGCGTGAACTTCAGCCGGAATATGAACTACCTGCTCGAGTACCCGCACGGCTGCACCGAACAGATTACTTCGCAGGCTTTCCCGATCCTCTATATCGAGCAGTTTACCACGCTGAATGAAGAGGATAAGCGACGGATGACGGCGAAAGTAGACGAAGTTATCCGGGTGCTCTCCTCGCGGCAGTTGGGCGATGGCGGCTTCATGTTCTGGTACGGGAACAACTACTCGTCGGAGTGGGCGACCACCTACGCCGGGCATTTCTTGGTAGAGGCGAGGAACAAGGGGTATGAAGTATCGGAGACCGTGTTGTCGCGATGGGTCCAGTTCCAGCGAAGGCTCGCGCAGAACTGGCTGCCCACGAACCCCTATCGCGGTTACTACGCCTTTTCGATGTCCGATTTGCAACAAGCATATCGCTTGTACACCTTGGCACTTAGCGGGAACACGGAACTTGGTGCCATGAACCGCCTGCGCGAGCTGTCCGGCTTGTCGCTCCAGGCACGCTGGCGATTGGCGGCCGCGTACGCGATAGCCGGCCGGAAAGACGTGGCCAACTCGCTTGTCTTCAACGCGACGGATAGGGTGGAAGCCTATAGTTTCAATAACGACACGTACGGCAGTTCCGGGCGGGACCAAGCGATGATCTTGGAAACATACCTCTTGCTGGATAACGTGGAGAAAGCAATGGAGCTGGCGCCGTCGGTGGCCCAGTCGTTATCCTCCGGCTATATCACTACCCAGACGGCGGCGTTCGGGTTGGTCGCCATGGCCCAGCTTGCCGACAAAGTAGGCTCCGGGAATATCGATATCGACTGGACGTTGAACGGCAACAACATGGAACCGGTGAACACGCCGAAAGCGATACACCAGGTAGATATAAAGCCAGACACCCGCCTCTCGGTAAACCTTACCAACAAGGGAGATTCCAAATTGTACGCTCGGCTATCGGCACGGACCCTTCCGCCACCCGACGCGGATCCCGAGCCCGTGCAAGGGCGGTTCAGGCTGTCGGTGCGGTATGCCGACCTGAACGGCAACCCGCTAAGCGTGGAATCGCTCCCGCAAGGGACGGAATTCACCGCGATCGTGACCGTCCAGAACAGCGTGGAGCAAGCGTTTACCGATCTGGCATTGACACAGGTCTTCCCGTCCGGTTGGGAAATCTTCAACGAGCGGATGCTCGAAGAGGCCGCTTCCGTTTCGGACGTGGG
>JBBACU010000274.1:0-3695 GCA_041656815.1 Proteiniphilum sp. | reverse complement strand
CGCTTGCCCGGCAAGGGAGCAATATCGTGACTTCGCGCCACCTGTTTGGCAACAGCTACTCTTTCTTGGTGAACACGCTCGCGGCGTTTGGCGTGGAAATCCGTTTTTGCGACTTGACGGATCCTCGGGACGTGGCGGCGTGCTTGGACGAAAACAGTTGTGCCCTCTTCGTGGAAATAATTACTAACCCGCAGATGGAGGTGGCCGACCTGAAAGCATTGAGCGCGGTGCTTCGCGAGAAGCGGGTGCCCCTCGTGGCCGACACCACCATCATACCTTTTACCTCGTTTCGAGCGGCCGATTTTGGCGTGGATATCGAAGTGGTGTCCAGCACCAAGTACATCTCGGGAGGAGGCACCAGCCTGGGAGGGTTAATCATTGATCACGGGGTGTTCGATTGGCACCACTCGCCCAAGCTCCGGACCTTGGCGGGGGAAACACCGTCCGCCTTTCATCACAAACTGCGCAAGGAGGTACATCGGAACATGGGAGCTTACATGACCCCCGAGGTGGCTTACATGCAGTCACTGGGACTGGAGACGCTGTCTGTGCGCTACGAACGGCAGTCTACCGCGTGCGGGGAGCTGGCCGAGCGGTTAGGATCTTTGGAAGGAGTCGCGGCGGTTCATTATCCCGGCTTGGAAGGAAGCCCGTTTCACGCGGTAAGCCGGAAGCAGTTCGGGGAATACCCGGGTGCCATGCTGGCGTTCGACCTGGCCTCGAGAGAGCAGTGCTTCCGTTTTCTTAACAACCTGAAGTTGATCCGGCGGGCAACCAACCTCTTCGATAACCGCTCGCTCATCATTCATCCGGCCAGCACCATCTATGGCACCTTCACGCCCGGGCAGCGGCGAGCGATGGATGTTAAAGAGAATTCCATCCGCCTATCCGTGGGGCTGGAGAGCGTGGATAGCCTCTTCAACGATATAAAACAGGCACTGGAAAAGTCGCG
This sequence comes from Proteiniphilum sp., assembly GCA_041656815.1. Taxonomy (GTDB): domain Bacteria; phylum Bacteroidota; class Bacteroidia; order Bacteroidales; family Dysgonomonadaceae; genus Proteiniphilum. Next base: position 2,743 of record JBBACU010000274.1, on the reverse strand, counting down.
TTAACAACTTCTCCAATGCCTGAATTCTTGCTGTTCGCGGAATAATACTTACAGCGGGTACTCGTCGAACGCGTAAAGGATGGTCGACAAGTAACGTTCTCCCGTGTCCGGTAAGACCACCACGATGGTTTTCCCCTTGTTTTCCTCTTTCTGGGCGAGTTGCAGCGCGGCATACGCGGCTGCTCCCGAGGAGATACCCACGAGCAATCCTTCTACCGCCGCGAGTTTCCGGCTGGTGCCGATGGCGTCGTCGTTGCTCACGGCAATCACCTGATCCACCACCGACGCGTCATACGTCCCGGGGATAAAGCCGGCGCCGATCCCTTGGATCTTGTGTGGCCCGGGGTTCCCGCCCGCGAGTACCGGCGAGTCGGTCGGCTCCACGGCTACCACCCGCACGTTGGGATTCAACTCTTTCAGCCGTTTCCCGGCACCGCTCGCCGTACCGCCGGTACCGATCCCGCTCACCAAGATATCTACCTTGCCGTCGGTATCATTCCAGATCTCTTCGCCGGTGGTTTCGTAGTGTATCCGGGGGTTAGCCTGGTTTTCAAACTGCTGCAGGATAAGGGCGTTCGGAAGCTCGGATTGCAACTCTTTCGCTTTCGCGATGGCCCCTTTCATTCCTTCGGCACCCGGCGTCAACACCAGTTCGGCACCCAATGCCTTGAGCAGGTTCCGGCGCTCGAGGCTCATCGTCTCGGGCATGGTAAGGATGAGGCGGTACTTCTTGATGGAAGAGACAAAGGCCAGCCCGATACCGGTGTTTCCGCTGGTGGGCTCGATGATGATCGAGTCGGGATGGAGAAGCCCCTTCGCTTCGGCATCTTCCACCATCGACAACGCGATGCGGTCTTTCACGCTTCCCAACGGGTTGAAGCTCTCTAACTTGGCCACAATGCCGGCTTTCGCGCCTTCCGATTTTTCAAACTGGTTGAGTCTCAGCAACGGGGTGTTGCCTACTAGGTCTGTTAGTTTTTCTGCAATTTTTGTCATCTCTTTTTCTTTTTGGTTCAAATCTTTTACAAATATAGCGAAGCCGAGAGAAAACGGGAGCTCGCTCCTGGTTTTCCAAGGCGCATCCTATTATTTTACAAATATACGGGAGATATATACCATGTGGTATAGCACATTCGTGGTATTTTTGTAAGTAGATCCGGTTTTTTTAACTATTTTTGCCAGTAAAGAGGAGACGAGATGAGTCATTATATATTAGCGGATAACCAAGACATCACCCGGGCCGGGTTGATTTCGTTATTGAAGGAGATGGACGGGCATGCCCGTATCGTTGAAGCGACGAGTTACGGCGAGCTGCAATCTTTCTTACGAGAATTTCCTCGTTCCGTGGTGGTGGTTGACTACTCGCTTTTCGATTTCATGTCGATGAGTCACTTCCTGAACATGAAGAGTGGCGCGAAAGAGTCTTCTTGGCTTCTTTTCTCGCACGATCCGGAAGAGCACTTTGTAAGGCAAGCCCTGTTGGCAGACCCTTCGTTTAGCGTGGTGATGAAGCAGAGCCCGGGATGGCAAGTGATGAAGGCGCTCTCGCGCGCCGCGGAAGGGGAGGTATATTGGTGCGATTTCGCGCGGTCGGTGATGAAGGTCCGTGTTCAGCGGGAGAAGATGCCCGACCAGCTCACCGCCTCCGAGAGGCATATCCTCCGGGAGATCGCGCTGGGAAAGACCACCAAAGAGATTGCTTCCGAGCGTAACCTGAGCTTCCATACCGTGAACACCCACCGGCGCAATATCTACCACAAGCTGGAAGTGAATAGCGTGAATGAAGCCACGAGGTTCGCGTTGCAAGCCGGGTTGATCGACCTCATGGAGTACTATATATAGCCTATGCCTTTTCGACTATCTTCCAGATGGCTTCCACCCACGCTTCGTCGTCGTTCAGCGAAGGGATAAAGGTGAATTTCTCGCCGCCTGCCTCCATGAAAAGCTTCCTCGCCTCGTAGTCCATGTCGAATAGTGTCTCCATGTTGTCTATCGGGAAGCCCGGTGCCATCACCGCCACCTTTTTCCACCCTTGGGCGGGAAGGTCGCTGATGTCGGTATCCAAGAAAGGCTTCATCCAGTGGTCTCCCCGCTGTGATGAGTAGAAGAGAAGCGTGCGCCTCGCATCAAACCCCACCGCCTCGCAAAAGAGGCGATTGGTTTCCTTCACTTGGTAGACGTAATCGTACTCTTTCCCTTTCTTCCACCCGGCTTCTACCTGCGCCACCGGCAGGCTGTGGTAACTGAACACGAGCCGGTCGATATCCCCGAGATAGGGGGCCGACCGGCTAGCCAGCGCCTGTATAAACGCGGGATGGTTGTAATAGGGCTCCACGAACTTTAGCCGGAAGGAGTGGGGGCGGCTGTAAAACGACCGTCCGATATCCTCGATGGCTGTCTGGGTGGTGGATTGCGCGTATTGCGGGTAGAGCGGGAAGATGATCACCTCGTGCAACAAGGGGCACTTCCGCTCCAACTCCCGCACCGCGGTGTTGAAACCGGGTTCCCCGTATCGCATGGCCACCTCCACCGGGATGCCCTTGGCCTTTTCGAGTGCCCGCGCCAGCTCCCGGGTGTAGTACTGCAAGGGCGATGTTACAGGCTCCTCCTTCCGCCAGATCAACCGGTATTTCTCGGCCGATTTGGCCGCGGAGAGGGGAGCTATGATGTTTCTGGCGAGCAGTCTCGACCGCCACTCGGGTTTGCCTGTCACAAGGGGATCCGAGAGCATGTCGCCGATGAA
>JBBACU010000273.1:0-3697 GCA_041656815.1 Proteiniphilum sp. | reverse complement strand
TAGTTCGCCCTCGACGGGCGCGTGTCCTTCGCGTTCCGACACGTAATCGACCAGCTTCCGGGCTACCGGCACCTCTGCCTCCGGCTCTTCGCTGAGAGAGACACGTATGGTATCGCCCAGCCCGTCGCTCAGCAACGCGCCGATGCCCACGGCGGATTTCATTCGTCCATCCTCACCGTCACCGGCTTCAGTCACCCCCAAGTGGAGCGGAAAATGGATGTCCTCCTTGTCCATCGTGGCTACTAACAGGCGTACTGCCTTGGTCATCAGCAGCGTGTTGGACGCTTTCATCGAGATCACGATATCGGTAAACCCTTCGTCCATCGCGATGCGGAGGTATTCCATGCAAGATTCTACCATCCCCTCGGGGGTATCGCCGTAGCGCGTCATGATACGGTCAGACAAGGAGCCATGGTTCACCCCGATACGTACCGCCGTGCCGTTCTCCTTGCATACCTGGAGGAAGGGCACCACTTTGTCGCGTATCTTCTCTATCTCTTCCGCGTACTCCGCGTCGGTATACGTTACTTCGGCGAATGTTTTTTGCTTATCCACGAAGTTTCCCGGGTTAATACGTACTTTCTCGGCTATGGTCGCGGCTACCAATGCTGCCCGGGGGTTAAAATGAATATCGGCCGATAGCGGGATGGTGTACCCTTTATCCCTCAGCTCTTGGTGGATCTCCCGAAGGTTGTTGGCTTCACGTACCCCTTGGGTCGTCAATCGTATCAGGTCAGCACCGGCAGCGACTATTCGTTCGCACTGTGCCACGCTTCCTTCGGTATCCAACGTGTTGGTATTGGTCATTGTTTGCACAACAACCGGGTAATCACCGCCCATGTAGAGGTTGCCCACGCGTACATTCACGGTAGGCCGGCGGTTATAGTTGAAAAAGTCCATTTCCTTTTGTAATATAGTTATCTCGTCAAAGGTAATACTTCTATCCAATACCCATCCGGATCGATGATAAAATAAAGCCCCATTTTTTCATTTTCATAACAAACGCAGCCCATTTCTTTATGGTATGCTCGCACTTCGTCGTAGTCGCCCTCCACACGCAGGCACAGGTGCTGTTCATTATCTCCCATGTTGTAAGGGCGGTCCCAATCTCGCAACCAGGTTAATTCGAGCGAAAACCCGGTAACCCCGTCGCCCAAGAAAACCAAAATGAACGAGCCATCGGATGCTTCCTTTCTTCGCACTTCCTTAAGGCCTAATGCCTTGTCGTAAAACTCGATGCTTTTTTCCAGATCGAACACGTTGATATTGTAATGATCAAATCTCGCTTTTATCTCCATATGATTATTCTATTTTGTTGTAAAAATTATGATTAATTACAGCTCGTAGGATTGCCCCGGGTGAAACAACGGCAGATAGGTCGTGCCGTGTTTCTTCGCGACCTCCTCGAAACGATTGGCTTTCTCGTACTCCTCCCCGAAATGCATCGGCAAGAAATAACGCGTGTTGATGCGCGACACGAACTGTTCGGCACCTTTCATGAAATCCTTCCCCAATCGCGGATCCACGGGAAACATGGCCACGTGAAGGTCATCAGTTATCTCTGTCAGGAGTTCCAATTCACAAAGATACGAATTTTCAAACGCCAACGCTTCTTCCGTGCTTACCTCTTCATTCCAATGCCAATTATTGAGATCGCCCGCGTGGAAGAACAGCCGGTCTTCGGCTTTCAACAAAAATGATCCCCCGATATCGGTCGACCCGAACGCCTTTACTTTGACGCGGTGATCCCTGAATGACTCCTCTTTCCGGAGAAACAGCGCGTCATTCGCTTTCACCTTTCCGCTTTCCAGCAATTCATCAGAGAACAGATACCGTATATTTTTCTTTGTCTTTTTCCACGTCAGCACCACCGGGTTATAGTGATCGGCATGCGAATGCGTGCAAAAAACGTAGAGATCTTCTTCTTTATGACGCAAGTAATCAGCAATCCATTTCGTACCATCTTCGCGTTCTGCATCTTGGTAAAAATCGAAAAGGACAGAGAACTCGTCAAACTCGATTAAATAACAGCTGTGATATATATAAGTGATTGTCATAATTTCGGATGTATACTATTACATAAAACAACTCCTGTTCAAAAAGTTCGGCCACGCGGCTATTAAAGTTTTGTAAAACATCAAAAAGTGAAATGGGGATAAACGCCTCACTTTTCAACGGTTTTGCATGAGATTCGCGCGATATAGCCCTTTTTTATTTTCTTTACAAAAAAAGTGTGTTTCACAAAAATTCAAAAGTCATGAGAAAGTATGTAGCAGAATTAATCGGTACGATGGTACTGGTGTTAATGGGGTGCGGCGCGGCCGTTTTTGCTGGCGCGGGCCAGCCGTTTGATTCAGTAGGAACCCTCGGGGTTGCTTTTGCCTTTGGTCTTTCGGTCGTGGCCATGGCGTACGCCATCGGCTCCATCTCGGGGTGCCATATCAACCCGGCCATAACACTGGGTGTTTTCTTATCCGGGAGAATGAGCGGCAAGGATGCCGGAATGTACATGCTCTTTCAGGTTATAGGAGCAATTTTGGGTTCTTCTATTTTGTGGTTTATTGCCAAAGATTCCGGCTCCGCCACCACACTTACCGGGGCAAATGGCTTCGCCGAGGGACAAGCCGGGGTGGCTTTTGTTGCCGAAGCGGTGTTTACTTTTATTTTCGTACTGGTAGTACTGGGAGTGACCGCTAAGAACGGGTTAAACAAGTTTGCCGGGCTGGCCCTCGGGCTCGCGTTGGTGTTGGTGCACATCGTGTGTATCCCCATTACCGGAACTTCCGTTAATCCCGCCCGGAGCATCGGGCCCGCCCTATTTGAAGGGGGCTCGGCACTCACCCAACTTTGGGTGTTCATCGCGGCCCCATTATTGGGCGCTGCCATCGCGGCCATCGTATGGAAAGGAATCACGGTAGAAAATGACCGTGTGGAAACAGCATGACAGGAACAGCCGGGCTGTCGTACGCAGAGGGTGAATCCAAAAAGGACTCGCCCTCTTCATTTTTATGCCTCACTATCCTCTCTCACGGAGGATTTTTGCGGATTTGGAAGAGAATTTAAAACATATTCTCGTGCTAAGCGTTTAATTACTGCACATTTTTTGTACATTTGCGCAGTTTTTCAGTGATCAATCACAGCAATATTAAATAAACATGTTATGAGTCACAATTTATTAAAAGGAAAAAGAGGCATTATTTTTGGTGCTTTGAACGATATGTCCATCGCTTGGAAAGTAGCCGAACGAGCGGTAGAGGAAGGAGCCACCATCACGTTATCTAACACTCCCGTGGCGGTTCGCATGGGCGAGACCAACGAGTTAGGAAAAAAACTCAACGCGGAGATACTCCCGGCGGACGCGACGAACGTGGAAGACCTGGAAATGGTTTTCGTTAAATCGATGGAGATACTCGGAGGCAAGATCGATTTTGTGCTCCACTCCATCGGTATGTCACCAAACGTCCGCAAGAAGCGCACGTACGATGACTTGGATTACGATATGCTGACAAAGACGCTGGATGTCTCTGCCATCTCTTTTCACAAAATGATGCAGGTTGCACGCAAGCTTGACGCCATCGAGACAGGCGGGTCGTTGCTGGCACTCACGTACGTGGCCGCGCAACGGGTTTTCTACGGCTACAATGATATGGCCGATGCCAAGGCATTGCTGGAATCGATTACCCGTAGCTTTGGTTAC
>JBBACU010000272.1:0-3708 GCA_041656815.1 Proteiniphilum sp. | reverse complement strand
GTTGTCGATCTCGGATAACGGTATTTCTGGTTCCGCGGTGATAATCTGCACCTCCAGCGTGGTGGGGATAAAGGGGAGGCTGTCTTGCGGGAGACTGTTGTAATACTTGCGGATCTCGGAAGGAGTAAGCTGTATGTTACTAAAATGTTTTTGCTGGACCCCTTGAATAAGCTGTTGCTCGCGTATCTGCGTCCGCATATCTTCCCTGATCGCGGCCATATTTTTCCCGAAGTACTCTTCCAGCCGTTCAACCGACCCGATAGAGGAGACAAAATTATTAATCTGGAATTCGAGTTCGCGGTTTACCACTGACTCTTGCACCTCGATGCTATCCAACTTGGCTTGGTCCAAGAAGAGTTTCTGGATGGCCAGCTGTTCGGGAATGAAGCAATAGGGATCTCCCTCGATGCGTTGGTTTTGCATCAGGATTTCCTTCCGGTACTCCTCTACCTCCGATTTAAGGATGGCCTCATCGCCCACCACCCAAACGATCTCGTCGATCACGTTATTTTGGGCATCCACGCGGGGCATTACGGCAAACAACGAAAGAAGCAAAAAGAATATTTTTACGGAACGATTCATACAACAATCTCTGTTTAAGAATATGAGGTGTAAAAGTAGTGATATTCCCCTTAACAGCCAAACAGGTGGACGGTTAAAAGTAGTTATTTACAACCGAAGGCACCCTTGGAGGGTGCCTTCGTGAAGCAATAAGCGACGGCAGGGTTCCTCGCGCCGTTATCCTTCGATGGCCGCCTGTGCCGCCGCCAACCGGGCGATGGGCACGCGGAACGGCGAACAGGAAACGTAATTGAGCCCTACCGTGTGGCAGAACTTCACCGAGGAGGGTTCTCCCCCGTGTTCACCGCAGATACCGCATTTAAGGGTTGGGCGCATCTCGCGTCCCTTCTGTACGGCCATGCGCACCAGCTGCCCTACCCCGTTTTGATCGAGCACCGCAAACGGGTCTTGCTTTAAGATTCCCTTATCGATATACATGGGCAGGAACTTGGCCACGTCGTCGCGACTGTACCCGAAAGTCAACTGCGTGAGATCATTGGTCCCGAACGAGAAGAAGTCTGCCTCCGCGGCGATCTTATGCGCGGTGAGCGAAGCACGGGGTATCTCGATCATGGTGCCGATCTTGTACTCCACCGAATCGTTGTTTTCCGCGAACACCGACTGGATCGTCTTCTCGATGATCTCCTTTTGGGCTTTGAATTCGTAAACAATCCCGGTAAGCGGAACCATGATCTCGGGTACTGCCTTGATTCCCTCTTTTTTCAACTCGAGTGCCGCCTCCATGATAGCACGGGTTTGCATCTCGGTGATCTCGGGATAAAGGTTTCCCAAACGGCAACCGCGAAGGCCCAGCATTGGGTTCGACTCCATGAGTCCTTCCACCCTTTCGTGAATATCTTTGTAAGAAATACCCATTACTTTGGCCATCTCCATCTGCCCTTTTTCGTCGTGCGGCACGAACTCGTGCAGGGGAGGGTCAAGGAGCCGCACGGTAACGGGCAGCCCGTCCATCGCTTTGAAGATACCGATAAAGTCCTTTTTCTGCAGCGGGAGCAGTTTTTCCAATGCCACACGGCGCCCCTCCTCGTCTTTGGCGAGGATCATCTCCCGCATGGGCACGATCTTGTCTTCTTCAAAGAACATGTGCTCGGTACGGCACAGGCCTATCCCCGCGGCACCGAATTCACGGGCCACCAGGGCATCATTCGGGGTGTCGGCATTGGTTCGCACGTCCATGCGCGCGTACTTATCCGTGATGCTCATCAACTCGGCAAAATCCGCGTCCAGTTCGGCGTCTTGCGTGGAGAGGGCCCCCTCGTACACGCTGCCGGTGGAGCCATCCAACGAGATCCAATCCCCCTCTTTGATCACTTTCCCGTTAACGGTCATCGCGCGTGATTTATAATCAATGACCAAGTTGTTGGCGGCAGACACGCAGCACTTGCCCATCCCTCTGGCTACTACCGCGGCATGCGAGGTCATTCCTCCCCGGGCGGTCAAGATCCCGCGCGAGGAAGCCATGCCTCTCAGGTCCTCGGGCGATGTTTCGATGCGGCACAGGATCACCTGCTTCCCGTCTTTATACCATTGCTCTGCCTCGTCGGCATGGAACACCACTTGCCCCGCGGCAGCTCCCGGTGATGCCGGTAATCCGGTAGTGACGGGCTTCACCCGCTCCAGTTCCTTCTTATCGAACACGGGGTGAAGCAACTCGTCCAGCTTCTCGGGATCGCACCGCTTCAGCGCGGTCTTCTCGTCAATATACCCTTGGTGGAGCATGTCGATGGCGATCTTCACCATCGCGGCGCCGGTCCGTTTACCGCTGCGTGTTTGCAAGATCCATAGCTTCCCATCCTGGATGGTGAACTCGAGGTCCTGCATATCCTTGAAGTAATCTTCCAACTTTTGCTGTACTTCAATCAGTTCGCGCGCGCACGCGGGAAGCACCTCCTCAAGCGACGGGTATTTTGCCGCACGCTCCTCCTCGGAGATGCCTTGCAGCTTCGCCCAACGACGTGACCCTTCCAGCGTGATCTGCTGGGGTGTGCGCACACCCGCGACCACATCCTCTCCTTGCGCGTCAATCAGGTACTCCCCGTTAAAAATATCTTCGCCGGTAGCCGCGTCGCGGGTAAATGCCACGCCTGTGGCAGAGGTTTTACCCATGTTGCCATACACCATTGCCTGAACGTTCACCGCGGTGCCCCATTCTTCGGGGAAGTTATTCATCTTCCGGTAAAGTATGGCACGCTCGTTCATCCAGCTGTCAAACACCGAGCAGACCGATCCCCACAACTGTTCCCACGGATCAGCCGGAAACTCGTTCCCGGTCTTTTCCTTCACCGCCACTTTGAATCGTCGCACCAGCTCTTTCAAGTCATCCGTGGTAAGGTCGGCATCCGATTCTACCCCTCTCGACTCTTTCATTTCGTCCATGATCTCCTCGAACGGGTCGATATCCTCCTTGGTTTGAGGCTTCATGCCCAGCACCACATCGCCGTACATCTGCACGAAGCGACGATAGGAGTCCCACGCGAACCGCTCGTTCCCTGATTTTTTGGCAATCCCCTTCACGGCATCGTCGTTCAACCCCAGGTTCAACACGGTATCCATCATTCCCGGCATAGACACCCGCGCACCCGAACGCACCGAAACCAAGCAGGGATTTTGATCGTCGCCAAACTTGGTGCCCGTGAGTCCTTCAATTTGGGCGATCGCTTGCTCCACCTCGTCCCTCAAGGCATTTATCACGTATTCTCTACCCAGCTCATTATACTCGGTGCATACCTCCGTGGTAATCGTGAACCCCGGGGGAACCGGCACGCCAATATGGTTCATTTCCGCGAGGTTAGCTCCTTTTCCACCCAGCAGATTCTTCATATCAACCCGCCCCTCGGCGGTGCCATTCCCAAAGGTGTAGACTCTTTTTTTCTCCATACTGATGTTAAGTAATGATTAGTTAAATGTAAGCTTAATTATTATTCATCTCGTTTAGGTCGACAAATATAGTAATTTATCTTAATTCACAACCACTATCTCGAATAGCTTTTCTCTATAATATTTTCTCAGTAGCGAGACAGCATGGAATCCTGCAAAATACTATCGTGGCGGGGGCGGATGGAACGAGGCGACACATCCTGAGGCAGCAGTGAATCCCCGGGGGAAGCGTGGGAGGGCGTCGCGTGG
>JBBACU010000271.1:0-3710 GCA_041656815.1 Proteiniphilum sp. | reverse complement strand
ACCAGCAGCGCCACTGCCCGTAGTGGAAATCCTTGTTGTAATCGTGGTAGCGCTGCGACATAAGCCATATATCCCAGTCTAAGGTCGCGGGAATCGGCTCTGCCGCGGGAAACTTGATGATGGAAGGGTCCCAGCCGTGCCAGCGTCGCGGGTTATTCATATGTGCGGTAACCGCGGTCACGTCCTTGATAATGCCTGCCTCTTTCCACGCTTTAAACTGGAAGTAGTTGGCCTCGGAGTGCCCTTGGTTACCCATCTGGGTCACCACGTTGGGATATTTTGCTGTGGCTTTCAGCAGCAGCTCCGATTCGTGGAATGTGCGAGTCAGTGGTTTCTCCACGTACACGTGTTTTCCTTCGGCCATCGCCATCAGGGTCGCGGGATAATGGGCAAAATCGGGCGTTGAGATGACCACCGCCTCGACCTCTTTCCCCATCTTATCGAACATCTCCCGGAAATCCTTGAACCGTTTGGCATTCGGGTACATGTCCATCGCTTTCCGTGTATGCTCGGCACCCATGTCCACGTCGCATAGGGCCACCACGTTGGCTAAACCTGTTTTTTCAAACGAATTGATATTCTCCAATCCCCTGTTACCAATACCGATATGGGCCAAGTTTACTTTTTTGTTGGCTCCCACGATACGGCTGTAGCTCGCGGCGTTCGCCCGGGTGGAGATGCCACCGAATGCCAGTCCGGCAGACGCCAAGGCCGCGTTTTTGATAAATTCTCTTCTCGTTGTCATGTTATTGTAATTAGTGTTTTTTCTCGATGGATGGAGTAGCCGGGCTACTCGAACCGGTCTCGATACGCCCAAAGCCCGAGAGCAGGACTCGAAATATAGTAAATCTCTTCGCCACCCGGGAGGGTATTAAACCCTTCTTTCAGTTGAGGGAGGTTATATTTCTGGACAACTTCATCGTAGTCGCCCCATTGGAAACCCACTCCCTCGATCTCCTCACGCGTGAGGTTCTCCTGTCCTTTCCCTGGGCAGTAGGTGACAGTAAACCTCCCTTCGGTAGAACCGTGGATAAGGTGTGCTGCCGCCCCCAAATTGTCTCTCAGCTCCTGATTTTCTTCCACCGCCTTCAAAGTATATGGGGTACCGTGGTAACCATACGCACGTATGAGCCGATCGATGACCTTATCCTCCCCGAACTCCTTCAGCGCGGGTGCCAGCACGATCAGTTCGCCCCCGTCGGCAATTGCCATCCGGGTACGATAGATCGATTTGTTCCCCAACCAGGTACTCTTGAACTCGGCGGGGTCGAGCCAAACGACTACCTTTTCCAATGGGCGTTCCACCATGACGAAGTTGACCTCCAGCGAAAGCTTCGCCGCGCGGTCGAACACCTCGATATCATCGCCCACGTACAAACCATAGGTTTGTTGCTCTCCCTTCTCGTTCACGCCTACCACCGTGAGCACGTAGAGGATGGGCATTTCCTTCAAGTAGGTGTCGGTCGCGTAATTAAATACCCTGCGTACAGGCGTGTCGGACCGTCCCATCATCCGCTCCATGCCGTAGACAGCACCGATGTAATGGCTTTTATTGATCCCTTCGCTTCCGCCGGTTCCCACGAGGATGTTCTTGTTGTAGTTGGCCATTCCCACCACTTCGTGGGGCACCACTTGACCCACGGAGAGAATCAGGTCGAATCCTCCCTCTACCAACAGCTTGTTTACTTGCGCCGGCCAGGCGAAGTTGACACCCCCGTTAGTTACCTCGCTCACGTAGCTCGCGGGAACCTCTCCCAGCGTGAGCACGTCGTTACGCCAATCGTGTTCCCGGAAGAGCGACTTGGGTGTTTGACCGAACATGTGATCGATCTGGGCTTCCGTCATGGGGGTATGCGTGCCGAGTGCCGGGAGGATATCCGTGAGTTTATCGCCGTAGTACTCCCATGCCATCTCGGTGAGTTCCCCTGCCCTGCTTGGCAGCCGGGTATAATCAGGCGGAACGGCTAGCACCTTGCGCCGTTCCCCTAACTTCCCCAATGCTTCGTATAGCCCTTCCCGCAAATCACTGCTCGACAAGTTTTCCCCGGGAGAACCTTTTTCGTAGTAAATCATCTTATCAATGTGCTAATGGGATTAATGAGACTAATGTGCCAATATGCTAATGAGATTAATGTGATTAATGTGCTAATATGCCAATTGATTTCAGATTCTCAAATCATTACCGAATTATCTCATCAATCATCAAATCAACTAATTGCCACATTAATCTTATTGGCATATTATTACACATCATACGTGGAAGAAGCGGTGCTTCCGCCGCGTCCGGTCCAATCGGTATGGAAGAATTTTCCGCGAGGCGCGTCGAGCCGCTCGTACTGGTGCGCGCCGAAATAGTCCCGCTGTGCCTGCAACAGGTTAGCCGGAAGTCGTTCGCTCCGGAAGCCATCGAAATAACACAGTGCCGAGGTAAGCGCGGGTACCGGGATTCCATGTGTAAGGGCCGCGGCACATACCCTGCGCCAGCTCTCTTGTGCCGACAGCACTGCCTCCTTGAAGAAGGGGTCAAGCAGCAGGTTCTCGAGTTCCGGGTTGTTATCGAACGCGTTCTTTATGTCTCCCAGGAAGCGTGACCGGATGATGCAGCCACCCCGCCACATCAGGGCGATGCCCCCGTAGTTGAGGTTCCAGTTGTACTCTTTGGCCGCCTCCATCATCAGGTCGTATCCTTGCGCGTAGGAGATGATCTTCGCGCCGTAGATCGCGTTTTCCAGGTCGTCGATAAACTGCTGTTTGTCGCCGTTGAACGCTGCTTTTTTCGCCGGGATCATTTCGGAAGCTTTCACCCGCAAGTCTTTTTGTGCCGAGAGGCACCGCGAGAAAACTGATTCCCCAATAAGCGTGAGCGGGATGCCGAGGTCGAGCGCCGTCACCGCCGTCCACTTGCCCGTGCCTTTCTGCCCGGCGGTATCCAGGATTTTCTCCACGAGCGGGCTTCCATCTTCGTCTTTATATGCCAGGATATCGGTGGTGATCTCGATCAGGTAGGAGTCCAGCACCCCTTGGTTCCATTTCTTGAACACCTCGTGCTGTTCAAACGCGTCCATGCCCAGCAGGTCTTTCATCAAGTGGTACGCCTCGTTGATGATTTGCATATCGCCATACTCGATGCCGTTATGCACCATCTTCACGAAGTGGCCCGCGCCATCCTCGCCTACCCAATCGCAGCAAGGGGTTCCGCCGTCCACCTTCGCGGCAACTGCTTGAAATATCTCTTTCACGTGCGGCCAGGCTTCCGGCGATCCACCCGGCATCATGGACGGCCCCAAGAGGGCTCCCTCTTCCCCCCCGGAAACACCGGTACCCACGTAAAGCAGCCCTTTGCTCTCCACGTGAGCTGTCCGGCGGATAGTATCGGGGAAATGGCTATTCCCCCCGTCGATTATGATATCCCCCGGCTCCAGCAGGGGGATAAGCAGCTCGATAAAATCGTCCACCGGCTTGCCGGCTTTCACCAGCATCATCACCTTGCGGGGCCTTTCGATAGCATTCACGAACGCTTCGAGGGAGTCAGCGCCAATAAAGTTCTTTCCTTTGCCTCTCCCTTCCACGAAATCGCGCACCTTAGAGACGGTGCGGTTATACACGGCAACGGTATAGCCCTTGCTCTCCATGTTGAGTACCAGGTTCTCGCCCATGACGGCCAGCCCGATCAATCCTATATCAGCTTTTTGTTTCATTATTATTATAAA
>JBBACU010000270.1:0-3742 GCA_041656815.1 Proteiniphilum sp. | reverse complement strand
GTATATCATTTCGAATGGCGTGAACGGGACGATATCGATCTTCATATCCCGCGTATCCAGTTTGATTTTGTACACGTCTCCCGAGATATTCCATTTATAATCCGGGTCACCGGCCCACTTGTCCACGTCGAGGTCTGTACCTTCAGGGGTCATGTCAACGGTGGGGCGGAAGAAGACGGCATCCCAATTCCCTGCCGCGGTTCCGATTTTGAATTCACCGCCGTCCGAAAGGTCGGCATTGTAATGAAACACGAACGGGTCGAGCGGGCTCACGGTCATCGGTTCAAAATTCCATCCGGTAGGATTTCCCACAAACCACAGTTCACTGTATTCCGGACCTTCTCCCCTCACGATGCTGGCGGCCAATGTGATCAGGTTCACCGTTACAGTGTAGGTTCCGGGCTCTGTTATTTCGAACTGCTCATCATAAGGGTCATCGCCGCTTTCACGCAAGTAAAGCTTGCTATCGCTCTCCCCTTTGTTATACGAGGGAACAAAGTCGCCCAAGGTGGTGATGAATTTGAATTTACCCGACGAAAGCGACCCGGTCCATGTAAAGCCTTTGGCCACATTGTTGACAGGACGCATTTCAGTGGCATCGTCGGCACTCCATCCGTTGGGTGTGGCGTCACCTATCAGATAGAGTGTTTTGGTGATGGGTTTGTGCGTCTTCACTGAGATACGCTGCACGTTAGAAGTCTCGGGTTCGACACCCTCTGCTGCAGTTGTTGCGATAACACGGGCTTCCAGAACGGTTTCCTCATTTACGGCAATCCCGAAATCGTTAAGCAGGATATCATTCAGTTCTTCATTTCTGTATGTTTTTTCGTATACTTCCCTTCCCAGGTCGAGGGATATGCCGTCGGCAAAGTTATTGCCCTGCACATCCATTTGAAACGTGTAGCTGATGGCTGCATGGGTTCCCTGATTGGACCCGGTCGTCCACGTTAATTTCAAGGCTTCCGTTGCCGGATTGGTGGCATCGAGTTCGATTTCAGTATTTGACGCGGTGACTTCCAACGGAGTATCCCCTTTATCCAGTTCCATATAATTATCGTCGGCGCACCGGATAAGAAGTGCGGACAGCAACGATAGGATGAATAATAATCGATATGTTTTCATAATTCAGCTCGTTTTCGATATTAGTACCCTTGATTCTGCGTTAAATTAGGATTGGCATCCCTTTCCCTTTGTGGGATAGGAAACAGAAGGTGCTTCCGCGCCGCATTGATTTTCCCGATAGAGTGCAGGAAATCCAGCGCGTATTGGCCGTTATCCCAGCGGATCAAGTCGAACCAGCGGTGTCCTTCGAATGCCAACTCGATACGGCGTTCATGCCTTATCTTCTCCCTCATCTGTTCAGCCGACAGATTTTCCACATCGCTCCGGTCGGTCAGGCCGGCCCTCCTGCGTACCTGATACAAAGGTTCTTCGGCTTCTTCGGTCCTTCCCAACTCATTCAATGCTTCGGCTTTCATCAGCAACACATCGGCAAAACGCAACACCACGATATTTGCCGAATTCGTATTGTAATCGGGAGAAACGGACAGTGGCACAAGGAATTTACGGACATTGTATCCGGTATTCGACATGGTGGCTTTATAGGATTTGCCGTCGAACGCGGGCCCTCCCTCGTACAAAATGGTTTTGTCTTTACGCAGATCGCCCTCTTCGTACTGGTCCACAAACTCTTGGGTCGGTTGGTTCCAGCCGTATGCGCCGCCTACCCATCCGGTATTGCGCGGTCCCATATAGGTGCTTAGCCAGTTCGCTTGGTTTTCATCATCCCAGAACCCGGCCTTGGTCAGTCCGTAATATTGCACTTCAAACAGAGACTCGGCCGTATTTTTATGCCTTTCCTCGCCACCGAAGCAATCGCTGTAATCGGGGTTGAGGGTATACCCGAGGCTTTCTACCAATTCACTCATTTGCAGTGATTCTTCATACATCCCCAGGGTGAGATACACCTTGGCCAGCATTCCGGCGGCAGCTCCCCTGGATGCGCGACCGACGTCGCTCCCGGAGTATTCCTCCCTGACAGGCAACAGCTCTATGGCGTCCTTCAAGTCGGGAATAATCACTTCGTTATAAATGGTCATCTTGTCGGTACGTGCCGGCAACAAGTCGTCTCCGGGCTTCGGTGTGGAAACCGTCATCGGGACATCCCCGAATAGCTGTACCAAGATGAAATAATAGTGCGCGCGCAGGAATTTGGCTTCCCCGATGGACCGGTTCTTCAGCGATTCATCGATATCCATTTCCGGCACGTTTTCCAATACCGTGTTGCAGTACAATATACCGGGATTGGGACCTCTCCAGATGTCGAGTGCGGCGGCATTATCCGCGGTAGCCACGAAGTTCGCCAGGGTCACCGTTTCTATGCCATCGGTTCCACCGCCGGCACCCACTTCACTGTTCCCAGCGATAATATCGAGTGTCCACATTCTCATGTTATATAACTTTGGGCGCTGTAGCGGTTGATACGCCCCGTTTACCAACGCTATCGCCGATGCCTCGTCTGTAAGCGCTTCGGCACTGGGATCTTCGTAAGGGACCTTGTCCAGAAAATCGGAACAGGCTCCGAACAATGTCAACAGGGATATAAGTCCTATATAGTATATTTTCTTCATAATGTTTAAAATTGAATGTTTAACCCCAAACTGACGGTACGTGTCACCGGATAAGTGCCGAGATCGACACCTCCCGCTCCTACTTCGGGATCGAAGCCCGAATATTTAGTAAGCGTGAACAGGTTCTGGCATGAAAGATAAATACGCGCCATACTCAATTGGGCTTTTCCTGCAACCGACTGCGGCAACCTGTAACCCAACGTGAGATTCTTCAAACGAAGGTACGAGCCATCTTCGATAAAACGGTCGGAGTGACGCACATTCTGATTGGGATCACTATACACCGCACGCGGGATACTGTTGCTTGTTCCCTCGCCGGTCCAGCGGTCCAATACTTTCGTCGTCTGGTTTTGCGGCACAGACATACTTTCCTGCCATATCCTGTTGGCATTGTAAATCTCGTTCCCGGCCACGCCTTGGAAAAACAGTTGCAAATCGAAGTTCTTATAGGCGAAACTGTTGTTTAGCGAGAACGCCCAATCAGGGAAAGGGTTGCCGATAAAGGTGCGGTCATCGGCATTGATCACGCCGTTATTGTCCAGGTCGCGAAATTTAATATCGCCGGGCGCTGTTCCGCCGGCTACCTGCACCGCGTAATTATCCACTTCCTGTTGATTCTGGAAGATACCGTTGGTCACGTAGCCGTAGAAAGCATTCACCGGCCTTCCCTCGGCGCTGACCTGCACTTTGGTCATGTTTATATCGCCGCCGGTAAACAGGGCAATCCCGTCATTCATTTTCACCACTTTGTTCTTATTGTAGGAAATATTGAAATCGGTATCCCATTCAAATTCACCGGTAAGGTTTCTGGATGACACGGTCAGTTCAACACCCTTGTTCTGTACCTGTCCGGCATTGATGCTCGGCACGTAAATGTCGGAATAACCGGTGGTAATGGGTACGGACATCGGCACCAACATATCGCTCGTATTTTTCAGGTAGCCATCCAATGTCAGGTTAACGCGCTGATTGACCAGCGCGAGATCTACCCCGGCGTTGAATTGCTTCACAGTCTCCCATTTCACATCCGGATTGGGCATTACCAGCGGATACAGTGTGGAAACCGGTGTGCCGTTGAACACGTATTGCCCCGTTCTCAGGCGGGTGTAGTA
>JBBACU010000269.1:0-3755 GCA_041656815.1 Proteiniphilum sp. | reverse complement strand
CTCCTTCACGATGTTAAGCTCGGTGTAGTCCCTCACGAATCCCTGCTCGTTCAGCTCCTTGGAGCGGAGGTGGACAGTCACCACGTAATTATGCCCGTGCAGCCGGGTGCAGGGATGGTCATCCGGCAATCCGAAGAGCGCGTGAGCTGCTGAAAAATAAAATTCTTTGCTTATCTTGAACATAATGTATCTACTTTTTAACGTGTCCCTTTTCAACGTGTCGAGGTGCGGGCGTTACTCCGTTCCCTCGAGTTGAAGCCATGTCCGGAGCGGGTAATGGTCGGAATGCTTGACTTTGTCCACCTTTGTTCGGAAGGCTTTCATGTGGTTGCTATGCAGGATATAATCGATTCGAAAAAGAAAGAGGTCTTCGTGATAAGTGATTCCCGGCCCGAACGCGGTAGAGACGTACGCGTCCTGTAATCCATCCTTCATCCGGCTATAGGCGTAGGAAATGGGAGTGTCGTTAAAATCACCGCAGATAATTGTTCCTCGTGTATCTCTCGTTTCAATAAACTTTTTTACCTTTTCTACCTGCTTGGCTCGTACCCTGTAAGCACCTCCTAGCCGGGTGCGGATATTGCTGGTTACCTGTTCGAGACGTACCGAGTCGGTGTTCTGCAAGAAGCTGCTATACATCTTCTTATCTTCCGGCTTGATGCTGTTCGACTCCAAGTGGACGTTCGCGACGGTATACCTTACCCCTTCTATATTAATCGTGTAAACGGCTGCCCCGTTGTACGACGACTCGAATACCACTTCGTGGGTCTCTTCGATCGGGTATTTCGAGAAACATGCCAGCCCGAAGATATGGTATTTTCCCGAAGATTCCAAACTCGTGATGGAGCGGTAAGGGTATTTATTAAGTAGCCTATTTACATCTTGTTGCGAAAAAATCGACTGGCCTGTTTTGCTCACCAAGTACTCTTGCAGGCAAACAATATCGGCATCGGTGGTCGCGATATAATCGAGGATTGGGTGCTCCTTCGCGTCTTTATCCCGCTCGGCAGGAAACCCCTGCACGTTGTATGTGAGCACTTTAATCGCATTTTCCGGCGGTCTGGCCGGACGGGCGTGTAGTGGAAAAAAAGTGGTTATCGGCTTGTAGCATAGTAAAAGCGACAGCAGCGAGATAAAGGCAAGCCCCCATTTCGAGAAGACGACCCAAAACACGAGGTACGCGATATTAACCAAGAGGATGAACCCAAATCCTAACCCGATGTATGAGAATAGATTGGTCTTCAAGGGAGAGACGCTCCACGACAGGAACGAGCAAAAAAGCAGCACGATAGCTGCCAGGTTGGTCGCGAAAATGGTCCATTTGATCACGTCTCGAAAACGCGTTTTCTTACTTCTTGCTGGCATCGAAAAGCTTCCTTTTTTCCTCGGCCGATAAACTGCTGTATCCCGACTGCTTCAGCTTGTCGAGAATGACATCGATCTCCTCTTGCTCGGTATGCTTCCTTTTATTGTATTCCCAGTCGGTTTCGTGGCGCGCGCGGGTATGTTTCACTTTCATTTTCGCTCGCTTGGCACGCGGCTTAAACAGTCCCGAAACCCCGTCTATTAACTGGCTCATCCAGCGCGTGATGTCTTTCCCTTCCTTGTAGCGCGTCGCGTAGAGGTACCCAAGCAGCGCCCCACCAATATGTGCCACGTGTCCTCCCGGGTTGGTAGGACTGCCGAGCGATAAAAAATCCAAGATGAATGCGAAGACCGCGATGTAGACGATCTTTACCGGGCCAAGGAGAAGGAGGTGCAGGCGAGTTTCGGGGCGATAGAACGCGGCTCCCATCACGATCGCCATCACCGCTGCCGACGCGCCGATCATCCATCCCCTTCCCAAGTCGGTGTAGTACGGGATGGTGTTGAAAGCCACCACGTAGAGAAGTGCTCCTGCCAATCCCCCCAGCACGTAGAGGCTGCCCAAGGACCTCCCCGTGAAATATTGCAGGAATATCCTGCCGAACCAGTAGAGCCATAGCATGTTAAAGAGCAGGTGCAAGAATCCTTCGTGTACGAACATGTAGGTGATGGGTGTCCATAGCCTGTTTAGCAGGAGAGGGATGTGAGAGGGCACACCCAAGAAAGTGATCAGGTCTAACGCGTACACGTTGAATAGCGTGAAGATAACATCAATGACTTTCAGTGCGACAAAAACAGATACATTGATGAAAATAAGCCGTGTAAGCACGTTCCCGGCGCGGTATATATGTTTTAACCGGTCAATAAAATCTGCCATACTGTTTATCTTTCTTTTTCCAGTATAAAATCATGAATATCCCGAAAAGCATCCCACCGAGGTGGGCAAAATGTGCCACGTTATCACCGGTCCGGTTGGCCACGCCAAATACCAGTTCTAACAGTCCGTACCCGATCACGAACCACTTGGCCTTGATGGGAAAAGGGAAGGGAATGATGAACAGCTGCGCGTTTGGAAACAGCATTCCGAAAGCCAGCAAGATACCGAAGACCCCTCCCGACGCGCCGACCGTCACGCTTCCTATCATGGAGAACATCTCTACCGGGAGGACGGCTCGTGCTCGCAGGTAGATAACAAGTAGTTGAATAAGCCCCGCGCCGATGCCGGTAACCAAGTAGTAAGACAGAAACCGTTTCGGTCCCCATACTTGCTCCAGCGTGCGGCCGAACATGAAGACGGCGAACATGTTAAAGAATACATGCGAGAAAGAGTAAGGATCGTGAAGGAACATGTAGGTAACCAGCTGGTAAATCCGGAAGTGCTCCGAAGCTGGAAAATGGAGCCCGAATTGTTGGGTGAGGTCGATCCCCGCCCGCCTGAGTAAAACAAATTGGGCCAGCCATATTATCGCGTTGATGATGATTATATTCTTGGTCACCACGGGCAATACCCCGGCAAAACTATTTCTGGAATTATACATATTGTAATCTACGTTAGCCCGCGAAATTACGTATAATTTCCTACGTAATGAGGCTTTTCGCCCCATAAAAAGCCTTTTTTTTGGAAAATCAAATTCTTTTTACCTTTTTTCTTGATTGTTTTCGATTTATCACTTATATTTGACGCCAAAATAAGGCTGAGCCTTGACTCAATGATTGTTTAATTTTTTATTTACGTTTTCTTATGAACAAATCAGAACTAATAAGTGCTATTGCTGACAAATCCGGCCTTAGCAAAGTAGACGCTAAAAAAGCATTAGACGCTACGCTGGAAACAATTTCTGAAGAAGTGAAGAACGGCGGTAAGGTCGTACTGGTTGGGTTCGGAACATTTTCCGTGTCTGAAAGAAGCGCTAGGAAAGGGATTAATCCTCGCACGAAGAAGCCCATCGACATTCCTGCAAAAAAGACGGCTAAATTTAAAGCCGGCTCGGAATTATCGAATCTCTAAGGACATGGTCGTAGAATAAAAAGAGGAGCAAACGTAAAAATTTGTTCCTTTTTTGTGTTGGGTTCATCGCATGAGACCAAAATGCGTTTTTTTTTATAAAATTATACCTCTCGTTATCTTAGACGAGTATTTTACTATGCTAATACCTTGAATAATATTCAAAGCCTTTTTCCCTCGTTATTTTTGCACCGTTTTTTTATTTTTTTTGATGTTGGCAGGTTGACCAATTGAAAAAAGATGTACCTTTGCATAATATTAATGATTATCCGCAGTTATTCCTAAAGAATTTAGCGGGGAAAAGTTATAAATAAGTTTCAAAAACACTTGTGCAATTCACTGATATTCATTATATTTACATCGCTAACGATATAAAGATTCAAGC
>JBBACU010000268.1:0-3762 GCA_041656815.1 Proteiniphilum sp. | reverse complement strand
AACCTGTTTTCCCTTGTCGTCCAATAAAACCACCTGATCGGTGGCATGCAATACCGCCAGTAATTTTTTCCCCTCTTCTTCCTTGAACTCGTTGATGGATAGATTTTTCCTGTTTTTGACGTCCGGGACGAAGCTTAATTCAAACGGCAGGTAAAAATTAACCCTTTTCTTGTAATCTTCGATAATACGTGCAAAATATTCATTGTCTGTTTCGCCCACCGAGAGCAATACTACTTTCATACGATTAATTCATTTTTTACACTATGGTGTATGGAATATTCGCGTTAAGCTAAATGAGCAGATCCAAGCTTGCTTGAGCTATGCCATAGCGAGCGAATATCTAACGTCAGTGAACTCGCTTTAATCATGTTCTTGCGTTTAATGACTTTAATGCTCGTTTCATACGATTAAAACTTTAGATGCTCGTTTCATACGATCCTACGATAAATTATTCGTGAAGAGAGGAAAAAATCGGCGAAAGGGCGAAAAATAGCCCCGGTACCGCGAAAGTAACTGTTTATTTTGTACTTTTGCACTGAAATTGGATAAAATTATAACAAAACGGGCAATCGATTTGTTTATTCTATTGAACGGGTAACGCGTTTGCATTTCGTTTAGATTATGGATGAAAAAGAATTAATCAATAACCTTATAACGTTGGCCTTTGCCGAAGATATCGGCGAAGGAGACCACACCACGCTGTGTAGCATCCCGGAGTCGGTGATGGGGCAATCGAGGTTGCTAATCAAGGAAGAAGGCGTTCTCGCGGGCGTCGAGATAGCCAAGGAGGTGTTTCATCGCTTCGATCCTGAATTAGCCGTAGAGGTGTTTATTGAAGATGGATCCTTGGTGAAGCCGGGCGATGTAGTGTTTGTTGTTTCCGGTGCCGTGCGGTCCATACTCCAGACGGAACGGCTCGTGCTCAATATCATGCAGCGAATGAGCGGGATTGCCACGGTTACCCGCGACTACATGAAGTTGCTTGAAGGGACATCCACGAAAGTGTTGGATACCCGGAAAACAACCCCGGGAATGCGTCTGCTCGAGAAACAGGCGGTGAAGATAGGTGGGGGTGAAAACCACCGGATCGGGCTGTTCGACATGATCTTGTTGAAGGATAACCACGTGGATTTCGCGGGCGGGATCGAAAACGCGATCCGCAGGGCCAAGCGCTATATCAAGGACAACAATAAAAAGTTAAAGATCGAAATAGAGGTGCGTAGCCTCGCCGAGCTGGAAGAAGCACTCCGCGTGGGAGGAGTCGACCGGATCATGCTGGATAATTTTACTCCCGCGCTGACCCGTGAAGCGGTGAAGATCGTGGATGGCCGGGTGGAGTTGGAATCATCCGGCGGGATTACCCGCGATACTCTCCGGGAATATGCCGAGGCGGGAGTCGACTTTATATCGGTGGGTGCGCTCACGCACTCGGTAAAGAGCCTCGATATGAGCTTGAAAGCAGTCTGATCACGCGATAAAAGGAATGAAAGAAAACGAAAACAAAAACAAACAGATGCTGCTGGATAAGCGGTACATGCGTATGGCTTTTATCTGGGCTGAAAACTCCTATTGTAAACGAAGAAAAGTGGGTGCCCTGCTTGTCAAAGAGAAGATGATCATTTCGGATGGGTATAACGGGACGCCATCCGGTTTCGAGAACGTGTGTGAGGACGAGAACAATATCACAAAGCCGTACGTGTTGCACGCCGAGGCAAACGCGATCACGAAAGTGGCCCGTTCCAATAACAGCAGCGAGGGTGCCACGCTGTACGTTACTTCTTCGCCTTGCATTGAATGCGCGAAGTTAATTATTCAAGCGGGGATAAAGCGGGTGGTATACGCTGACGCGTACCGGCTGAGCGATGGGGTGGACCTCCTGGAGAGGGCTGGCATCGCCCTCCAGTCTGTCGAGATCGAGCAATTATAACAAGAGAAAGGATATTAATGGGTTCAAGGAGAAAAAAAGG
Organism: Proteiniphilum sp.; assembly: GCA_041656815.1. Classification (GTDB taxonomy): domain Bacteria; phylum Bacteroidota; class Bacteroidia; order Bacteroidales; family Dysgonomonadaceae; genus Proteiniphilum. Next base: position 1,795 of record JBBACU010000268.1, on the reverse strand, counting down.
GATATGGCTCCCCTTGTGGGTAGGTCTTGGCGTGGCCGCGGGAATCTTCATCGGGAGCAAGTACGGGCGGTTCGGCACCTCCGGTCGAATGGATAGTTCCGGAAAGATCGACGCCGTGTTGAATTATGTCCGCGAATCGTACGTGGACACGGTCAGCACGCGGCAACTGGTGGAAGACGCGCTGCCCCACATTATCCATGAACTGGATCCTCATTCCGAATATATTTCTGCCGCCCAGATGAAACGAGTCAATGAAGACTTGGAAGGGCATTTTTCCGGGATCGGGGTGAGCTTTTACGTGTTGAGAGACACCATCGTGGTTACGAGTATTGTGCCGGGTGGACCCTCTGAGGCGGCCGGTATCATGCCGTGGGACCGGATCGTGACCGTGGATGACAGCTTGGTGGCCGGAAGGAAGATACAGAATGAAGAGGTCTTGAGAACATTACGAGGAGAGTTGGGCTCGGAAGTGACCTTGGGCATTAGACGAAATAGCGCGCCCGGTCTCATCGATATCACTGTTACCCGGGGTGATATACCCATGAATAGCGTGAATGCCGCGTACATGCTCACCGAGAAGGTGGGTTTCATCAAGCTGGGAAGGAATTTCGGGTTTAACACGTTCAGCGAGTTTATTTCCGCGATCTCCAAACTGAAAAGCAGGGGAGCCACCGGCTTCGTGATCGACCTGAGGGGCAATGTCGGCGGGTCGCTGGAAGTAGTTGTGGCCATGCTCAACGAGTTTTTGAACAAGGGCGACTTGATTGTTTATACCGAAGGCCGAAATTTCCCGAGAACCGATAACTACGCGAACGGGTCAGGTACCTGCAAGGACGATGACGTGGTGGTGCTGATTGATGAACTGAGTGCTTCCGCGAGCGAGATCTTTGCCGGAGCCATACAGGATCACGACCGGGGGCTCGTGATCGGCAGGCGCTCCTTCGGGAAGGGTTTGGTGCAGAGCCAACGGAATTTTCCCGACGGGTCGGCCGTGCGGCTTACCGTGGCCCGGTACTACACCGCTTCGGGGAGATCCATCCAGCGGGGCTACGAAAAAGGAAAATACGATGAATACGAGATGGATGCCATCAACCGGTACTTGCAAGGCGATTACCTGAACGTGGATACCGCCAATAACCTGACGCCATTTACCACGCTGGGGGGTAGAACGGTGTACGGGGGAGACGGTATCATGCCCGACCTGTTTATTGCCCGGGACACAACAGGTATCAACCCGTATTACAATTCGCTGGTGAACAGGAGGCTCGACGAGGAGTATGCCATGCTTTATTCCGACGCGAACAAGGATAAGCTCTCGAGCTTTGACACGTGGCAAGCACTGAACAGGTACTTGCTGCAGCAGCCCCTGTTGCTAAACTTGGTAAGCTACGCGGATCACCACGGGATCCGGAGAAGACCCTATTACATACAGGAGTCAAGCGAGTTGCTGGATAACGTGATGCGCGCGTATATTGTCCGGAACTTTTTCGGGGAGGAGGCTTTCTGGGAAGCCTATTACAAGGATGACACCTTGGTGAGAAAAGGTATTGAGCTCATCGAAACCGGCAAAACAACGAAAGAGGCCGTCATTCGTGAGGCTTATAAATAAGGATGCCGGGTAGAATATTCCCGGGTGTAAACCAAACCTTATGGGCGTGGCAAATGTTCAATAAATTTAGACTATTTAAAAATCTCATTTGAAATTCCCAACTCAAGTTAATAGTTTTCAAAGCGGAATTTCTCTTTTTTTTCGAGAGATACCGTTTTATTTTCTTTTCATCTTCACTGTTTCTTG
>JBBACU010000267.1:0-3762 GCA_041656815.1 Proteiniphilum sp. | reverse complement strand
TCACCAGGAGACCAAAGGCATTCAATTCACTCGCGCTGTAAGGGAAATCCACCATCAGGCCCGTGATCCGGGAATCCTCATCGGTCTCAATCGCAAGCGACAGCGCGCTTTCTTTTTTCCCGTCCCTTGCGTAATACACCGACATGTCGGCGCCCGAAGCCTTATGGCTTTCTAAAAGCGGGCGGTAATGCACATTGGACACATAGTCGCTGGCGGAAATAAACACATATTTCTGATCGCCGCTTTCCACATAGTCAATAATGCCCTGCGCGTCCGTGCGGTCGGGCGCCCGGGTCACCGGGTTGATATAGGGCGGGATCAGGTAAAGTCCCTGACGCATGCGGTCAAGGTCCCACCAGGAGCCTGTGCCCACATGGTCCATGAGGGACTTGTAGCGTGTGAGCGCCACGACACCGATGCGCTTAATGCCACAGTTCACCATGTTGGACAGGGTAAAGTCGATGATGCGAAAACGTCCGGCAAAGGGCACGGCCGCAAGCGCCCTCGGCTGATTCAAGGCACCCAGCTGGATGCGTCGGTTATCGGCCAAAATAAGGCCCATAGCGTCCGTTAACATAGCTCCATCTCCCTTCTCACCTGATTGGGGCTTTCAGCCACCAGATCAGGATGCGTCTTCGCGTGCCCCGGCCCCACCATGGAGTTGCCCGCGATGCGGGCGCCCTTTCGGATCACAAGCCCGGGGGCGATCACCGTGATGTCATCTTCACAAAGCGGGGAAATAAAGGCACCTCCCTGTTCATCGGGAGTCGCCCGCACATCCTCCTCAATGATGGTATTCATGCCCACAATGCAACGCGTCAAAACCGCGCCTTTTTTCACACAGGATCCCGGCATGAGAAGCGAGTCGCGGACCACGGCCCCCTCCTCCACAAACACGTTGTAACCGACAATGCTGTTTTCGACCTCGCCGAAAATTTCAGCCCCGTCGGTCACCGCGATATTGTTTACCACCGCCTTGGGCCCGAAATAATGCGAGGGGCGCTGGGGGTTCTTGGAATAAACAGGCCAACTCCTGTCGCGAAGATTAATTGCGCTCGGCTCTTTTAACAGGTCCATATTGGACTCCCAAAGAGAGCCGACCGTCCCTACATCCTTCCAGTAGCCGTCAAAATGCCAGGTAAATACATCGAGGCCGCGCTCGATCATGCCGGGGATGACATCGCCGCCGAAGTCATTTTTCGACCCGGGATCGTTCTCATCTAAGATCAGCACTTCGCGCAACACCTCCCAGGAAAAACAGTACACGCCCATGGAGGCGAGGTTATTTTTCGGCTGTTCAGGTTTCTCCTGAAACTCAATGACCCGGTCATGTTCGTCCGTGTCCATAATCCCGAAGCGGGGCGCCTCACTCCAGGGCACCTCGATCACCGCAATCGTCGCCCCCGCCTTTTTCTCGATATGGTGCGCCACCATGGCGGCATAGTCCATCTTGTATATATGGTCGCCGGATAAGATCAGCACATAGGACGGTTGGAAACCGTCAATAAAGGGAATATTCTGGTAGATCGCGTTCGCCGTCCCCTTGTACCACTCATTGCCCTCCTGGCTCAGATAGGGCGGCAAAATATAGGTCCCGCCGTTGTTGCGGTCCAAGTCCCAGGAATGGCCGTTCCCGATGTAGGAGTTCAGCTCAAGCGGCTGGTACTGGGTTAAGACACCGACCGTTTCAATCCCCGAATTCATGCAATTACTCAAAGGAAAATCGATGATCCGGTAGCGGCTCCCAAAGGGGACCGCCGGTTTCGCGATAAAGTCGGTCAACACCCCGAGCCTCGATCCCTGCCCTCCGGCCAGGATCATGGCGATGATCTCTTGTTTGGCCATCGTCTTATGCCTCCTTTTCCTGTTCCCCTTCGTAAAGAAGGTACATCCCCGCCAAAGGCGGGACCGGTAAATTGAGTATTAAATCCTCCGATAAAAATACCCGGTCCACATCTAAATCCCCGTAAGCACTGCCCCCGTAAAGCGGATCGTCACTGTTCAAGAGTAAACGATAACGCCCCTCATAGGGGACCCTGAGCGGATAAGGCTCATAGGAGGCGGGCGTCATATTGAGTAGCACCAGAATCAACTGTTCCTCGTGAAGCGCGCGCCTCGCGTAGGAGTAAACACTCCGCTCGCGGTCGTCCGCGTCAAGCCACAAGAAGCCCTCCCAGCTGTCATCGACCTCCCACAGGGCCTTGTGCTCCAGATAAAAATGATTCAACTCGCGCACAAAGCCGTGCATCGCCCGGTGGAGCGGATACTCCAGCATAAACCACTCAAGCTCCTCATAGTAGCGCCACTCCAAATAGGGCGCGTACTCATTGCCCATGAAATTCAACTTCGCCCCCGGATGCGACATCTGGTACATGTAACAGGCGCGTAGCGAAGCAAAGCGCCGCCAGTCATCGCCCGGCATACGGCCTAAAAGCGACTTCTTGCCGTGCACCACCTCATCGTGGGAGAGGGGCAAAATAAAGCGCTCCGAAAAGGCGTACATCATGGAGAACGAGAGCTTCTCATGCGCCTTTCCCCGGGCGTAGTAGTCATGCTCCATATAGGACAGGGTGTCATTCATCCAGCCCATATTCCACTTATGCGTGAACCCGAGCCCGCCTTTGGACACAGGGGTGGTCACCTCGGGGTAAGGCGTTGACTCCTCCGCCGCCACAATGGCGTGGGGGAAATGCTCCCGGATGATCGCGTTCATCGATTTCAAAAAATCGATGGCCTCTAAGTGTAAAAAGTTGCCTTCGTCATTGGGCACCGCGTCAGGCCGTCCAAAATCCAAATAAAGCATGGAGCTCACCGCGTCCACCCGCAGGCCGTCCGCGTGAAACTCATCGAGCCAGAACCAGGCACTCGACAAGAGAAATGACTGGACTTCGGCCAAGCCGTAATTAAACACCAAGGTGCCCCAGTCGCCGTGCTCGCCCCGCCTTGAATCCGGGTCCTCAAAAAGCGGCTGGCCGTCAAAGCGCGCTAAGGCAAAATCGTCTTTGGGAAAATGCGAGGGCACCCAGTCCAAAATGACCCGCAGCCCCGCCTGGTGGAGGGTGTCGATTAAATACTTCAAATCGGCCGGCGTCCCGTAGCGCGAAGTCGCGGCAAAATAGCCCGTCACCTGGTAACCCCAGGACGCATCCAGGGGGTACTCCATGACAGGCATCAGTTCCACCGCGTTATAGCCCATGTCAAGGCAGTAGGCGGCCAATTCCGGCGCGATGTCACGGTAGTTCTTCACATGGCCGTCCCCATAGCGCCGCCAGCTCCCAAGATGCACTTCATAGATATTCAAGGGACCGATGTCTTGGACATCAGGTCGGTTTGCCATGTATTCCCCGTCGCCCCATTCGTAGTCATGGTCGCCGTCATACAGGATTGAGGCCGTCGACGGCCGTGTCTCCGCGTGGCGGGCAAAGGGGTCGGCCTTTAGTGTCACGCGACCTGAGGCCGTCCGAACAGCGTACTTGTAGCGCTGCCACATCACAGCGCCCGGCACAAATCCTGTCCAAATACCGGTTGTCCCGTAGGGAATAAGAGAATCGGATGAGGGATCCCATCCGTTGAAATCACCGACCACACTGACGGAGGACGCGTGCGGCGCCCAGACCGCAAAGGAATAGCCCGGTTCACCTTCCGGTGAAATCCGCGGGCGGGCGCCCAGCATTTTATAGCTTTGGTAATTCTCTCCTTGATTGAATAGCCAAGCCTGGTTCATAACGCCTGCTTTTCTTCGCTCCGTTGTACGGGCCGTTT
>JBBACU010000266.1:0-3773 GCA_041656815.1 Proteiniphilum sp. | reverse complement strand
GCGCGATGGCCCGGGATTCATCCAAGTCTCCCAATTCCGGGATTGACCCGCAGAGACAGACTTGTTGGCCAAGCGTGGTATGATAGTCGAGAACAAATGTAAGAACAGCCATGTAGATTTTTGTTAGTTCATTCTTCAATCTTTTGGAAACCGATATTTTTCAACATGTTCGGATCCTGAACAAATCTACAATCTTTCGTGGGCGAAAACACACGATACGGGTATCTTGTGAAGTGTTTCACGTGCAAACGATTGCGGTTGCACTCTTTTCACGTCTACAAGAAAAGGAGCAGCATCAGTTGCGCGGTGATCACCCGGAGGAACATGGTGAGGGGGTAGACGGTGGCGTAGCTCACGGCGGGGATATCGTTCTTCGCGGTGCTGTTCGCGAAGGCCAAGGCGGGGGGATCCGTCATGCTTCCTGCCATGAGCCCCATCAGCTTGAAGTAGTTTAACTTGTATCCTTTTCTCGCGATGAAGCCAATAATCAGCAGCGGAACCACGGTAATGATGACGCCGTAGCCTACCCATTTATACCCGCCATTGACCACCGTGTCCACGAAGTTTTCCCCTGCCCCGAGGCCCACGCAAGCGAGGAAGATGGCAATGCCGATCTCCCGGAGCATGAGGTTGGCGCTCATGGTGGTGTAGGTCACCAGCTTGTACTTGGGGCCGAACTTGCTAATCAAGATAGCCACGATAAGGGGGCCACCCGCCAATCCCAGCTTCACCGGCTGGGGGATACCAGGAATCATGAACGGGATGCTACCCACCAGTACCCCGAGCGCGATACCGATAAATATGGATATGAGGTTGGGTTCCCTCAATCGCTTGAGCGAGTTGCCTAGGAATTTCTCCACGTTGGCAATCGAGTTTTCAGAACCCACCACCGTCACCCGGTCCCCCAGTTGCAGCTGCAGCCTCGAGTCGGCAATCAGGTCCACCCCCGCCCGGTTCACCCGGGTAATGTTAATGCCGAACTGGTTACGCAGCTTCAAGCTCCCGAGGGAGCGGCCGTTAATCTCTGATTTCGTGATCGCGATGCGGCGGGATATCAGCCGTGTGTCTAGCTTGCCCCACTCTTCCCGGTTCATATCAATGCGTTGTCCAATCAGGGCTTCGATCGTATCGATATTTTTCAGGTTTGAAACCACCAGCACCTTGTCGTTTTCTTCCAGTACCGTGTCGGTCCCCGGCACCACGAGTTCTCCCGTGGAGGAGTGTAGCAGGCGCGAGATCACGAACTCTTTCTCGAGCAATTGCTTGATGCCAATAATGGTTTTCCCGATGATAGCGGGATTCTTTACCTCCAAGGTGAACATCTGGGCTTCTGTCATTTTTGAATCGTTCCCCTCGTCGATCCCTTGAAGCTCTTTTTCGGAGTTAATATTGAAGAGGTACCGGAACAAGATAAGGGAGAGGATGATTCCCACCACTCCCAACGGATACGCCACCGCGTACGCCGTGGCGATGGTGGGGTCGGCGGCGCCCGTCATGTCGGCATAGGTTTGTTGTGCCGCGCCCAGGCCCGGGGTGTTGGTCACCGCCCCCGACAGGATACCCACCATGGTGGCGATGGGGACCCCCGTGATCACGTGAATGACATAAGCGGTGGTAACCCCCAGTAACACCACCCCCGTTGCCAACAGGTTCAAGGTGATACCACCCTGCTTAAAGGAGGAGAAAAAGCTGGGTCCCACTTGCATGCCGATGGAGTAAATAAAGAGGATGAGCCCGAACTCCCGGAGGAAATGCAAGACCAGCTCATTGATCTCGAGCCCCAGGTGCCCCAGTAAAATCCCAAAAAATAAGATCCACGTGGTTCCGAGCGAAATGCCAAAAATCTTGATCTTTCCCAAGAGCAAGCCTATCGAGATAACCACGGCAAGGACAAGGATCGAATGCGCGATTCCCGTTCCTGCAACTAACTCCACTAACCATTCCATGATGCAATAACCTCGTTATGTTTATCGTCTGCTAAAATTGACGCGAAGGTACCTTTTATTTCATGGACGACAAAATGAAACCGCTATCCATTCTCCTTTTTCGGAAGTATGCCGGTAGGCCAATCCTGCTTCTTCTGCCTTGGCGCGCAGAACGGGAATATCTACCCGATAGAACCCACTGATGACCAACGATCCGCCCTTGTTCAGGACAGCGCTATATTTCGGGATATCATGCAGGAGAATATTCCGGTTAATGTTGGCCAAGATCACGTCATACGTTCTTCCCGCCTCCAGCCTTTCGGCACCTCCATGTTCCACCCGGACAGCGCGCGCGTCGTTGAGTTTCACGTTTTCCAGCGCGTTTCGGTAAGCCCACTCGTCGATGTCAATGGCGGTCACGTCCGCGGCACCCCTCATGGATGCCAAGATAGCCAGCACCGCCGTTCCGCACCCCATGTCGAGCACCGATTTCCCTGTCAGTTTCATCTTCAGTAGCTCTTCGAGCATCAGGCCCGTTGTTTCATGGTGCCCTGTCCCGAATGACATCTTGGGGTCGATCACGATGCGGTGCCGGTACTCTTCTACCGGTGGATGGAATGAACTGTGGATATATACCTGGTTGCCAATCACGATCGGCCAGAAGTAGTTTTTCTCCCACTCCTCGTTCCAATCCTTGTCTTCCATCTCGTCAGCAGTATAAGTGATGGACGCTTCTACCGGGAAAGCGGCCAGTACCGCCTCTATCTCGTCGGCCGAAAAGCGAGCGGTAGGAATATAGGCTTCCCATACCGCGCCCGCTTCCGCGAACGCGTCATACCCAATCTCGGCAAGCAGCGCGGAGAGTATATCTTTTATCGTTTCGGTGTTGGGGTTACACCTGAAATTCACCCGGGTATATTGCATACGGTCTTCCTTGTTTTATAGTTTATCCATGAAGTGTTTTCGCGCTTTCAGTTATGTAGGTCGGCGGCGTTGCCGCCGCCTTCCCCATGTTTAGGCTGGAACGTCGTTGTCAAGAGGGCTTCGCACCCGACCGTTGCCAGTCACGCACGCCTCTTTAGGCTACTATTGACGGAACAATAGGTTCAGACATGATGCTGAACAATTACTTGTGCTACCTCTTGTCGCACTTTTATCGGCAAAGGTAGCAACTTTTCCTCGTCAACTGTAAAAAACCTCTTATTTGCGCGGCGAATTTGTTTAGAAGTGTTACAAAAAGGATAATTCGCCCCGAGAAGAAACGGGAAATTGCTTTTTTTAGGCTACTTTTATCGATCAAAAAAGTTAGACTGTTCTTCGCTATGGCATCACACGAACAAGGCCGGTGCTGCTCATTTAGCTTGACAGAATAGTGAAAATAATCTCGTGATGAAAAAATCGATACTAGTTACTATTTTGTTCGCGGCCCTCTTCTCGCTGCGCGCGTACAGCCAAGAGCGGAACATCGAAGAGCTAATTCAAGAGGGCGTGGAGTTGCACGACGCGGGAGAGTACGAGGAGGCCATCGACCGCTACCTCGAAGTGCTGGAAACGGATAGCACCTCCCTATTGGCAATTTACGAGTTATCGCTCTCCTACCTTGCCCTCAAAGATTTCGAGAACGCGCTGGAGTACAGTACGCGGGTGATTGACTCCGGGGACGAGCGGCTCTCCCCGGGTGCTTACGCGGCAAAGAGCGAGGCGCTGGCCGAGATGGACCAGGTAGACGATGCCATCGCGCTGCTGCAGGAAGGATTAAAAAAACACGGCGATGAATACCTCCTGCATTTCAACATGGCGCTTAATTATTACAAGAAGGGAGACGCGGACAACACGCTGAATCACGTG
>JBBACU010000265.1:0-3780 GCA_041656815.1 Proteiniphilum sp. | reverse complement strand
CGACTCTAACAAAAAGAGGCTCGTTTTAATTTTATGGCAAAGATAATAAAATCAAACGGAGAACTATAATACCCCAAGCCTTCTTTTCATCTCGTCGACCTGCGCTTCCCACAACGCGATGGAATCTCCTTTGTCGTCGGGTTCGGAAAAATCGGTCACCTCCAGGGTCATGTCGCCCGACAGGTCGAGCTTACGCAAGCGAAACTCGAAATAGACCGCCTCGTCTTCGTCTTCCGTCCAACGATAGCGGATGCTGGATTGTGGTTTGCTGTTCACGATAAGGGCTTGGTTGCTGCTTTTCCCCCAGGTGAACGTGTAGAGCGATTCGGTTTCATCCATGGCTACCTCGTCCGCGAACCATTCCGATAAGCCGTCTATTTGGCTGATCATTCGCCACAGGCTACTCTGGGTGGCGTTACCCATAAGGAACTCGATATGAAATTTTTCTCTCGACATCGATTGTTTTAATAGTGGCTCACAATATACAACTTTTTTTTAAATTTCACACCATCCGCGGATAATAATTCCGGCACGCAATCGAGGGATAAAAAAGCAGAGCCGCCCCGGTGATGGGGGCGGCTCTACAAAACGTTCTTTCACGGCGATTACTGCACGGGGATATATTCCACGAATGCCTCGATGGCCTCGTACGATGCCAGTCCCAGCTTCCAGTACATGTCGGCCGTGGCCCGGTTCCGTTCCTCCGACCGTTGCCAGAAGAGGCGCTCGTCGTCTCCCAAGAAGGGCGCGCTCTCCATTTGGGATTGGTGCCTGAGGATGGAGTTTCTCTTTTGGCGAAGCTCCTCCGGCGAAAGGGGCACCGCCATCTCGATGTGGTCTATCTCCCACTCCATCCACGCGCCGCGGTACATCCAAATACGGCAGTCCTTGAACCATTCGTCTTCTTTCATCAGGTCCACCGCCCCCAGGATGGCGTCGAGGCACACCTTGTGCGTCCCGTGCGGGTCGGCCAGGTCGCCTGCCACGTAGATCTGGTGCGGCTGGATCGACTCGATGAAGTCTTTCACGATGGTGACGTCTTTCTCCGAGATGGGGTTCTTCTTCACCCTTCCGGTTTCATAGAAGGGAAGGTCCAGGAAGTGCACGTTCTCTTCCGGCAGCCCCACGTAGCGGTCTGCCGAGAGGGCCTCCTCGCGCCGTATCCGTCCTTTAATAAAGAGGATATCCGGCGTGTCGAGGTCGTCCTTGGTCTTCTCGTTCAACAGGTAGTCACGCACCTCCTTGTATTTATCGCGCAGCACCTCGTTATCGGGATCGAATTTCTTCCGGATCCGTTCGAAGAGGGAGATGTACCGGATCACCTCCTCGTCGCCCACCGCGATATTCCCCGAGGTCTGGTACGCCACGTGCACCTCGTGTCCCTGGTTCACCAGCCGCTGGAAGGTACCTCCCATGGAGATGACGTCGTCGTCGGGGTGCGGGCTAAAGATGATGACCTTCTTGGGATAGGGCGCCGCTCTTTCGGGGCGGTGGGTGTCGTCCGCGTCGGGCTTTCCTCCCGGCCATCCGGTGATGGTATGCTGCAGATCGTTGAATATCTTTATGTTCACGTTATAGGCAGACCCGTAAAGGGTGATCAACTCGCTCAGCCCGTTGTCGTTATAATCCTTGTTGGTCAGCTTCAAGATGGGCTTATCCACCACGCCGCAGAGCCAGACGATGGCCCTCCGGATCAGCTTGCTGTCCCACTCGCAGTTTGTCACCAGCCACGGCCGGCTGATGCGGGTCAGTTCCGAGGCGGCAGCGAGGTCCACGAACACCCTCGTCTCGGGATGTGTTTGCAGGATGGAACCGGGCACCATGTCGGTGACGCCTCCCTCCACGATATCGCGGATACTTTCTGCTTTCTGCTCTCCCCAGGCTACCAAGGCTATTTTGGCAGCTCCCATCATATCGGAGAGCCCCATGGTGATCGCGCTCACCGGCACCTTTTCGAGCGATTCGAAGTTACGGGAGATATCCTTCCTCGAGTCGCCGTCGAGCATCACCAGTCGAGTCTGCGAATGCAGGCCGCTACCGGGCATGTTGAACCCCACGTTGCCCTTGGTTCCTAACCCGAGCAGCAGGTAGTCGATCCCGCCCACCTTGCTGAGGTCTTTTTCAAACTCTTCGCAATAGTCCGCGATGAGGTCTTTCTCGATGGTGGCATCGGGCGAGTAGATATTTTTCGGGTCGATGTCCACTTGGTCCAAGAACAGGTCCTTCAGCATTTGCAAGTTGCTGAAAGAGACGTCGAGCGCGGGATAAAACTCGTACGTGTTAAACACCACCACGTTCTTGAAGCTTACCCCCTCTTCCTTATGGAGCCTCACCAGCTCCTCGTAAATGGGTTGTGGCGTGGCACCGCCGCTTATCCCCAGCACGAAGGGCGCGCCGCCTTCTTTTTTCTTCATCTCCTTCACCATGTCGTCGGCAATCTTCCGGGCTGCCCTTCCGGCCTCCTCGTAAGGTATGACAGGCAATTTCTCGAAACGCGACAGGTTATACTCCTCGAAATCGTTATCCGGGCGATAGTATTTCTTGGGGATCCTTTCAAGGGTAATGTGCGAACTCAGGTCTAATCTCATAACTATAAATGATTTAAAAACATATTATATCTTTTGCCCCGACGAAGCATGCCACTACGCGGCGGTTGCTTGCTTTCCTCTTTGTTGACCGTTGGCCGCCGTTGATCGCCCTCGCCTGAATATTTCAGTACCAATGGCGCCAAGGCGTTAAATAAATGAAAATTTAAATATACTCGCAAAGTTAAAAAATTATTTGAATATATACCCCGTTATCACCGCGGATTTCTTTTCCTTTTTTCCCTCTTTTTACTCCATGTCTATCACGGTGATGCCCGCTCCACCGAACTGCACGTGTTCATCTTGAAAGCGGGTCACGCCGTTCACGGTACCCAAGTATTCACGGATGATCTGCCGCAGCACGCCGGTGCCGGTACCGTGAAGGATACGCACGCGGGGGATGCCCAGTTGGATGGCATCATCTATAAAATAGGTGACAGCCACCAGTGCTTCATCGCCCCGCATCCCCCGCACGTCGATGTCCGGCTTGAAGTTCAGCTTCCGTTCGTGCAGCATGTCGCGGGTATTGGATGCCGCCTTGGCTTCCTTCTTGAGCTGTCGGCCGCTGACCCGTTCCAGCTTGTCGAGGGGCACGGTGGTTTTGATCATCCCGAAGGCCACGGTTGCTTTCTTCCCGGCAATCTCCATGATCTCGCCGGGGGAGGTTTGTCCTTTCAGCCGCACGGTATTGCCCACTGCCAAGGCCTTGGGCGCTTCTTTGCTTGGCACGGTTCCGGTGCCGGGTGTTTTCTCTCTCTTTTTTCCCGGTGCTTGAAGGAGGCCGGGCGTGCCTGCTTTCGCGGACGCACGCGGACTATTTGTCGTATCTGCCGATTTCACCTCCTCCCGGAACGCGTGGAGGGATTGCCGCAATTGCCGGGTCTTCTCCTTGTCTGCTTCCGCCTCTTTGATCCCGCGGATGGTGTTCTCGATGCGCGCGTTGCTTTCCGCGAGCATTCGCTCCGCTTCCTCGCGGGCGCGGGCCAGGATCTCTTTTCGCTGGCCGCGGATCTCGTCCAAGCCGGCCTCGTACTTCGATGCCGCTTCGTCGAGCCTTTTCCGCTCTCTCCGGATCTCGTCGCGTTTCCGTTCCCAATACCGTTTATCGCGTGAAATATCCTGCAGGTACTTGTCCATGTTGATGTAGTCGCTGCCCACGATCTCGGAAGCGTGGGCGATCACCTCTTCCGGCAAG